>JAQCNR010000324.1 GCA_028274925.1 Halovenus sp. | reverse complement strand
CAGGGGTGGCATCACGCACGCGCTTGGTGACTGGCCCAAGAACGCAGTCAGCGACCGGGCGAATGTCTCTGAAAAGGTGCTTGACAAGCACTACGACCAGCGCTCAGCGAAGGAGAAAATGGAGCAACGGAGGGAGTATCTCGACGAGTTGTAAGTTACAAATACATTTATGCCCAGCATAGCCACTCAATGGGCATTGATCAACTCATCTGAAGGACCAATTTTTGATTGTAGGCAACTCCTCATCCTCTACCTGCCTATATAACCTGCAGAGAATCTGTTAGGTAGTATGTGATAGATTTAACGCACTAGTCTTGCACAATGACTAAGTCGGTCAGAATAGTGCAGCACTTTTTGTCGAATGAATCGCTCCCATCTACACCTCCGGGGATGGTACCACGCTGTTCAGGCGTTGACCAGCCCATAGCTGCGCGTATGACGGCACTACGGACGGAGGCTATCAGCCCACCAGAGAAAGAATATTCCACTGAACACGAAGATAATCGCTATCCAACCAAGAAGTGACGTCACGGTCCGAACTGCCGTCGCCCAAGATACATCCCAGGCCCAAAGAACATTCGTAACCATCGAAAAAATAAGCACAACCAGAGTCAGCCCCAACCCGATCAACAGTGCCTGCCCGCCTTGGCGCGTCACCCAATGGTCGCGTACGTGTGCTTCCATCTCAGTAACCGGTCCGGCCTCCGAGTCGGTCGAGTCGACGAGAACATATACATGTTGCCCGCCGGCTGCTTGAACGTGATGCAGGTCGTCCATCTTTTCAACAAGCGCATCAAGATCGGCTTTTGCAGTGTCTCGATGGACATCATACTCATCAGCGATGTCCCGAAGCATCACTGCTGGCTGATCAGCTAGATTCTCTCGGATTTTGGCTCGGCGGGACTCGCGCCTCTTATTTCTTCCGTCCATTCGTGAGTCTCGGGGTTGCGATTACTCGAAGTGATCTTTTTGTAAACGGTCCTATGTAGCCACATGCGATTTGCGACAGCACACGACAGGTACCGTTTCTCAGCCAGCCAGCAGACTCTCGTCTGTAATCTGTTTCATATTCTCGAAAATAGTACGAACTATATTAAATTCACAGGCATAGTGACGCAGAGCCACCGACTATTGCAAGAGAAAGTTGACGTGATGTATCGCTGCAATCCGTCCGTCGAAGGGGTGCTACGTGGATGAGCGACGTATTTGACCAGTTTGTTCGGGTCGTAGTAGGAATAACTACAACTGTCGTCTCTATTGTTATTCTCTCTACAGTTGCGAAAGCAACCTGTGAAAACATAGAGGAAGGGCAATTTGGCTACGAAGTCTGCGGGTTGATATTTGAAACTGGTGTAGAAGCTATTCTACTCCTAAGTGCGGTGAGTAGTATAGCGATTCTTCTGGCAGTTACGAGGATATTGGACGGTCGGGGTGGTGGACGGTAACACTATTGAGGCTCTCGACCAGTTCTTCCACCAAGACCGACTTAACATTCTGGTCGGTAATGAACTCGGCGACCGTAGCGAGCGGTAGCGTTTTGTTCTCGTTGATGCTAATCGTGAAACGCACGCTGATTTTCAGCGTGCATAGGGCACATAGGTGGGCACCAGATGTGACCCCGTCCTCACGGGAATCAGTTCCCACTGAACTCTGTAGTACTTTGCGACACGAGCAAGAAGTTGAGCTTCGCTGCATCGTGGATCGACAATTATCTGGGGGATTTCCTGAATAAGTTAGCCTAAGCACTATACCGTGAGCGCTCCTGGAGCCACCCCTCATCCGAGTGATTGGCTGTTCTCAACCGTGCTGACCCGGTCAGCGAACAGAATCTTGGCTCGGTTGATTTGGATATAGCGGGATTAGCATAGAACGGATGCTGTGATCTCCAACTTGACCTTGTTCGGCCGCTTCCTTCACGCTAAGATTGACACCCTTTCCCACTTGATTGAAGCAGCGCCACAGACAAACAGATTTATAAGATAAATTGCAAAATTTTCATACGACGGTCGCCTGTTAGTGGCAATTGCGAGAGATGCTGTCCGAAATTCGAGGGAAGACAACACAACTTATTCAACAGTCCTGCGATGCCGAACAGCCGGTTCTTATTGAGGCACCGCCGGCCAGCGGCAAGACACACAGCGCCGTTCGCCTGGCCCAAGACTCGGAGCGAAGGGTGCTGTATCTCGCCGGGCGAACCGATCTTTACGAACAGGCAATCGAAGAGGCACAAGACGCAGGGGACATCTATTTCCAGACAATTCCGAGTCCGTACCGCGACTGCAAAACGTTCAAAAATGAGAATGATGGGCAAACGAAGAAGGCTCGCCGGATGTACGAGAAGGGGAAAACGGGGAGGGCAATTCACTATGCAGGTCAGGACACGGTCCATATGCCGTGCCAGACTGGCGGTGATTGTGAATACATACGAAAGCTGAATGCAATCGAGTACAATAGTGGATGGATTGATCTTCTTATCGGTAATCACCAACACGCCTACTCGACGGATTATCTTGAGGGTCGAGTTGTCGTATTCGACGAGTTCAATATTGACCCGTTCGTCACGCAGTTTCCGTCTTCGGAGTCGTCAATCCGTGACACGCCTGGCAAGGTGGTCAAGCCGTTCATCGAATCAGTAGACGAGTTACCGTTCGACGATCTCACGGATCTTATCGAGGCGCGAGTAAGAGAGGGAAAAGACTGGGAACGTGCAATGAGATGGTTTATTGTGGAGACCGACGAGTCGATGGAGGAACTCGTCGACATTTCTCCCGCGCAGTACGACACGACACACAGAAAGTCAGCTCTCATCGCGTGTTCGCTCCTCCGTATGGAGGACCTCGGGTCCGGAATCGAGTTCGCGCACGCACCTGAGCTCTGGCGACAGATTGGTGTCAATGAGAACCTGCGGTGTATTCGAGACCGAAACTCGGGAGAGATGACAGTGCTTGAACCGCCGCCACTTGACGAGGCAGAGCAGGTTATCGGTATGGATGCGTTGCCTGTCAAGCGGCTCTGGGAGACTGCCCTCGGCTGTGAATTTACCCATGAGTGTGTCAGACCCAGAGAAGAACTGGACGAGTATCTCGAAGATGTCCTCAATCTCGAAATCAAGCAGGTTGCCAACGGCGCGAATCACTATTCCAGCGGAAATATCTCTTCGAAAGACAAGCAGCGATTTGTCGTAATTCGGGCGCTTGAAGAACAGCGATACCCGGTCATCACGCGCAAGCAGGCGCTTTCGGCATACAAGTCCCGAAACTGGTTCAAGAACTGCGTCGAACACGCCGACGATGACGCAGACAAGATTCTCCGTGCCCGACAGTATGCGAAGGTGCTGAGTTCAAACGTCTTCGGCGAGGATTCGTTGGGTCTCGTGTCGGGGAGTCCATTTCCTGGCGACGATGTCGTCAAGCGCTGGGCCGCGCTTTGCGGCGAACCGACGGAACCGATTCGATCCGGAGAGGGACAGAGTACCGGAGAGTCGCTCGCAGGATTCGAGGGGTTCGGAGATAAAATCTATCGGCATCTCACGCACAATCAAGTCGCACAGGCTATTTTCCGATTTGGGCGAGACATCCCGAGAGACCGGAAGACGACCGTCTACGTGAACACGACCGCGCTCCCAGATTGGTTGCCAGCGGCCCCGCTGTGGATTAATGACTTGCAGCGTACTCCGAAGCGAACGCACGTTCTCGAAGCGCTAATCAACGCCACAGTACAGCAGGAGCCGCCAGAGGGGATGACAGCCAAGCAATTACGTCAAGAGGCGAGTGATAGATTCAATGACGACGGTGATATTACCCGTGAACGTGTCCGACAGATCCTACAAGAGGAGGTGAAAGAGTGTTTGCGGGTCGAAGAAAGCGCTGCAAAATATGGAGCTGACCTCTTTTTTTGGGAGGCTGATGAGAGAATCAAGCCGCTCCCCGAAGAAACGGCTATTGCAGACCGCTTAGTGAAAATCGGTCCGACGATTCATCTGCTCAGACCGCGCTGACACACAGCTCGCTTACCGGGGAGATGGCACACCAGTATTCACAATCGGATATCCAAATCCAACCTTACTAGACAAGCCGCTAGAGGACGCAGGCAACTAGTCCAGACGTGTTTTTCGTTTCTCGTCTTTCCGCAACCGCAGATATACACCTGAATGAATAAACGCAGGTAGAGAAACAACGTTGTATGTTTGACTTGACGAACAACGTGGACTGTTGAATCCTCTGCCTGCGGTTCGTAATGACTAAGGAAACAGGCTCTGACTGCCAAGAGCAGTCAAGCGACCGTTCAAATCGTACCGCCAACACAGACAACAACGCGTCGGCACTGGCCCAGAGCGACCAGATTGATGCGCAGCTCATCCACGAAGCTCTTGATGCGGCCGGTAAGACACTGGAACCGCTTGCGCCGGAGAAAGGCGTCAACCAGTACCTCCAGAGTAGGATCAACATCGAAAACAGTACCCGAAAGGAGTATCGGACCAAACTCAACTACTTCGTTGAGTTCGCAAATCAGACCGGCCTCAACAATCTCAACGAACTGTCAGGGCGCACGGTTGAGGAGTACCGCACGTGGCGACGAGAGGAGTCCACAGATAGTGGCTCGCTGTCGACAAAGACGATGCGCGACGACATGCTGCTCATCAGGGATTTCCTCAGCTACCTCGAGTCTATCGAGGCCGTCTCCCAACGACTCGACGAGAAGGTTCGAATCCCGACTGTCGACCACGTCGGCCGCGACTACGAGCTGGAGTCAGAACGCGTCGAGCAGATACTCGCGCACCTTGACAAGTTCCGTTACGCGACGCGAGCGCACGCTCTGTTCTGCCTGCTGGCGGAGACAGGGCGTCGCATTGGTGGCATCCGTGGCTTGGATCTCGACGATCTCCGCCACGACGACTCGGGGCCGTACGTTGAATTTCAGCACCGGCCGGGCGAGACGCCGCTTAAGAACGACGCGGCGAGTGAGTGTGAGGTGGTGTTGTCACAGTCGGCTTCGGAGGTTCTACAGGACTACATCGAGACCAACCGCCACGATGTTGTCGACGAACACGGGCGAGAGCCGCTGCTGACCACCGGAAAGGGACGGCCGGCCACGTCAACTCTCCGACGACACGTGTACAAGTGGACTTGCCCGTGCCAGATTGGAGAGCCCTGTCCACACGGCAAGTCGCCGGACACCTGCGTCGCTGCGACCAACGCCGACGAGGCATCCAAGTGCGAGTCGGCGCGCTCGCCTCACGCGTTCCGGCACGGCTATCTCACCGAACTGCAGCGACAGAATGTCTCAACCGAGTTCATTCGAGACCGATGTGACGTCAGCCAACGGGTGCTCGAAAAACACTACGACGAACGCACCGAACAGGAGAAGCGCAAGCGACGAGCAGAGATTCTCGACGAGGCTCGCACGAACGGAGGTGGGTACCTATGACCCAAGACAGGCGCTGGTCAGGCTCTGACAGGGTCGATTGCCCCAGTCAATATAAAGTATCTCGGATACGGTCGGCGTTGAGCCCCTCAGCTGAATACCGTGTGTTAGTGGTAATGTACTCCCATGCGGGGAGATGGTCACGGGGGAGCCCATCATAACGAAATTGCTCCCGAAGAACCACGGGGAGTTGTTCCTCAAGTGTTTTTTTATCGATTCGGTTTCGAC
>JAQCNR010000315.1 GCA_028274925.1 Halovenus sp. | reverse complement strand
CTTCTTTCGACGCAACCTCGCCGTGAGCTCGCAGGTACCTGCGAACAGCAGTTTCATGAGTCTCAGCCGTGTCATTGCCAGTGCCGGATCTGGTTGTGGACATACCATCGATCCGGCTTCTAATCTAGTTAAAGTGACTATTTCGACTGCTAGTGACTGAATTGTGATAGGTCTGAACTAATTTTGCAACCGTGCAACGGGCTATACATAGCCTATGTCGATATAATGACTTAATGGCACGGATTACTGTTGAATATCCGTGCTGCTATCGGCGGTAGTTGACGTCAGGGGTGTCGGATCCACGCCCGTCGTAAACGACGGGATTCTCTCCTCGAAAAAGATAGCCCCCGTAGGTGGCTCACTGGATAGTATCTTCCGGGATGGAGGGTTGTCCACTGTCCCAGGAAATGGCGGGAAGAATAGTTACGAGGTCGTCAATTCGCTGGTCGAACACGTTCAGCGGATGCTCATCATGAAACGTTGCTGCTACTTGTTGGGCTGTCTCACCCCGATAATCGATCTGGAGATGGCACTCACCGAGGTCCATATGTGTGGCATCCTGATGCCACCCTAACATGAATTCCCGCTCAGGTTCGACCCACTGGAGTTTGTGAAAATCGTAGTCATAGTTCGCTGGGAAATCAAACGAAACCTGTAGCTCTGCCTCTGACACTGGATACGACGTTTGGAGGAACTGTGCTGGCATAATCGTGGCCCGAACGCCGACTTTGTTTCCCGTTGAAGTATGATACCAGACTTGTTCGACCGGATTGTCTTCTTTGGGAACCTGTGTCTGTAACTGGTTGTGAATCCGAGTGAGGAGTGTGCGTTTATCGAGATTGGCCCGGTTCGCGAGGAAAAGCATACTGGAGTATTACGAGATGGACACCGAGGCGTCAGACGGGTCAGTCTCCTCTGGATAGCGCGACTGCGCATCATCATAGAGTTCGAGGGCGTGCTTGAGCAGCCGTTTGTTATCTTCGGATCGCTCCCACTGCCGGAGTACTCGGTTACGCTCCCGAATCGCCTCGCTAGAGAGGGAATCGTCAGTGAGCGTCGCTTCGAGTTCATCCCGTGATTCGACTGCGAATTCACTCCGCCACTCTTCGATCGTCTCTTGAATGGCCGCGACTTCCTCACGGAGTTCGTCACGTGTGTGTTCGTTGATTAACTCGGCTAGTTCGTCGAAATACCGACGTTGATAGTTTGGTGCGTATTTTGTGTGCCCGTCATCACCGTCGGTAGCGTGGACCTGGCCGAACTCAACGAGCATCTCTAGTTCGTCTTTCGCGGTTTGCCATGATGAGACATCTGCTTCTTTCCGTACCCACTCTACAGACCGTGGCTGCGTGAGCGTCGTGGCAATTACTCTGACCCGTTCACGAGCAGATCGATCTTCGCTCCACGGTTCGAGACCAGGATCCGTCATATGAGTATCTATGCAGGCGGGTCTATTATATTTTGGTACTGCTCTCATATATACGAGAAGTTATAGCCGTCCTGCAGGTTCTACTTAGAGAGGGATCAGTCGTGACGGCCCACGCTGAGACACGATTGCCGTGAAGATCGGGGGAAAACCCAACTTCTGGAATTGGCTGGGGATCCAGCTGTCGACTTCGTACCCGCGCGTACCCGATGGATTTATTCGCGCGACAAGAATGGAAGACGGTATGAGCGACGAGTCGGGCCCGGCGACGCTCCTCGAGGAACGCCCCAAACTCGAGAATGCACTCGAGGCGGTCCTCGCCGTCGACGAGCACGAGGACGGCTGGACCTTCGACGATGTGGATATCGACTCGGGAGCCTTCGGCGAACTTGTCTCGCGTGGCATCGTCGTCAGCGACGGCGACGAGTACCACGTCGCCGACCCGATGGCGGTTCGTGCCGCACTGGATGGCGACGCGGTCGAGCCTGAGACGGGCACCGGGTCAGACATTTCGATGTCCCTGCCCGATGTCGAGCTACGAGCCGTCGGGTTGCTGACGGCGGCCATCGCCGCCGTGGTCCTTGCTAGGGCATTCGTTCTCGGGTCGGTGTATCGCGGTGGCAACGTCGTCCTCTCCGGGAACGACCCGTACTACTACCGCTACTGGGTCGAACAAATCGCCGCCGAGTCCGGTGGCGTGGTGGATTTCAGCTCGCTGGAGGTACTGCCCAGTGCGGTACAGCAGGGCGAACCACTGATGATCGCGACGCTGTGGTGGCTCAGCGAACTGTTCGGTGAAACTGTCGACAGTATCGGCCACGTGCTCGCCTGGTACCCGGTCGTCTCGGCGGTGGTGTCGGCGGTCTTGGTGTACGTGCTGGCCGTCCGTGTCACCGACGACCAGCGTGTCGGGCTCGCGTCGGTACTCTTCCTGGCCATAATCCCCGGCCACGCCCTGCGGACCAGTCTGGGCTTTGCCGATCATCACGCCTTCGACTATCCGTGGCTAGGCCTCACCGCACTCGGCCTATTACTAGTCGTGACGATGACGCGCGACCGTGAGTCGCTCCGAACCACTCCTCCCTGGGTCGGCAGCGCGCTGCTGAGCGTTGGTATCACGGGCCAAGTGCTGTCGTGGGACGCGGGGCCGTTACTTATCGTCCCAGTCGGAATCGTCATCTTCGCGAAAACGCTGCTCAATATCGATGCCGGACGGGCGCCGGCCCTGACAAACGCACCGCTGTTGGTCGGGACGGGCCTCGCTGCAGGTCTGGTCTGGACGGTCCACACCGCCTGGGGGTGGCACACGGCGCTCGTCGCGAGCACGCCGGGCCTGCTGTTCGTGGGTGTGGTGAGTGTAGTAGCCACGGCGGAGGTCGTGACACGATTGGATCGGACAGCCAGAGAACTGGCAATCCTTGATGGCGCCGTCGCGGTGCTCGCGCTGGTCGTTGTTCGTTTGGGCTTCACCGAGTTCTGGACGGATGCGACTCAGCGAGCCGACGCACTGTTCAGAAGCGAGGGAATCGTCGAGACGTTCGGCCTGTTCGACCCACGGACGCTTGGCTTTCTGTTGCTGTTCGGCTTCGCGTTCGTCCTCGCAGTGCCGGCCATGGGGTGGGGGGTCCGAGAGGCCTGGCAGGGGCGCACCGACTGGCTCGTCGTATCTGTCTACGCGTGGTACTTCACGTTGCTGGCCGGCATCCAGACGCGGTTCGTGGGCGAGCTCGCGACGTTCACGGCGCTGTTTGCCGGCTACGCGTTCGTCTGGCTCGCCGGGAAAATCGAGGTGAGCCGACCGCTGTCACCAGCATCGCAAGAGTCAATCAGGGCAGTCGTTCCGGACCGGAAGACGCTAGGGTTGCTCTGTCTGCTCTTTCTGTTGGTCGGGAGCTTCGGTATCATCCAGACTGGGGTAAAAGCGAGCCAGGTGACCGTCGATGAGGGACGGTATCAGACGGCGATGGCGATAAACGAGAGCGCCGCCGCGCAAAATCAACAGTACCTGGACAACTACGTGTTGAGTCGATGGGGAAACAACCGGATGTATAATTATTTCGTCAACCGGGAGGCACAGTCATACGCTTACGCCCGTAATAACTACGAACGGTTCATCGGGGGCACTGATGGTGAGGAATGGTACGACCGACTACAGAGTGGTGTCGGCTACGTCGTCATGATTGATGGAGTGCCTGCGGAACCAGATCAGATTCAAACACGGCTCAATCAACACTACGGCAGTCGTAGTGGAGAAACGGCTGGCCTCGGCCACTACCGCGCTATCTACGCGACCGAGGATGACTCGAAGAAAGCATTCGAACTGGTTCCGGGGGGAACCATTGAGGGGACTACAAGTCCGGGTACTACCGTCACTGCTACAACGACAGTGACGCTTTCGAACGCGGAGTTCGAGTACAGCCGCCAGACACAGGCGAGTGAGAACGGCACCTATCGTCTCCTGGTCGCCAACGAAGGGGACTACACCGTCGAAGGCGACAGCACAACGACGACCGTGACGGTTACCGAAAGCGATGTTCGGAACGGGACCACCGTCTCGCCTTCGTAGCCGCCGGCTACTAAATCAGTAGTTCGACAAGAGTTTTACCGACTCGCGAAACAGGAGAAGGTATGAAAGCTGTCGTACTCGCCGCCGGTGAAGGCACTCGTCTGCGCCCGCTGACCGAAGACAAACCCAAGGGGATGGTCGAAGTGGCCGGCAAACCAATTCTCACACACTGTTTCGAGCAGCTCATCGAGCTCGGAGCCGAGGAGTTGTTGGTGGTGGTGGGCTACAAGAAACAGGTCATCATCAACCACTACGAGGA
>JAQCNR010000298.1 GCA_028274925.1 Halovenus sp. | reverse complement strand
TGCCGACGTCGGCAGCAGAGCCAGCCCCGTCAGCCGCGATGCCCTCTTCTTCATCGTCGACCTCGTTGGTCTTGTTCGGGTCGTCGGTGAACGCGCGCTTGGTCGCGCCAGGTCTGTTCCAGTAGCCATCCGTGACGTTCTCCCCGCTGACGAGCAGTTCGCCGACGGTGCTTCCCTCGACCTCGGGGTCGACATCCTCCTGTTTGACGGCTGTTTCGTCGAGGGTTACCTCGGCGCCGATAACCGGGACGCCGAGCGTCCCGGGCCGGATGTCGTCGACTGAGTTCGTCGAGACGACCGGCGATGTCTCGGTGAGTCCGTATCCCTCTGTGACAGTGAGGCCGATACCGTTGAAGATTCGACAGAGGTCGGTGCTGAGGCTGCCACCACCAGAGACCATCAGTTCGATATTGCCACCCAGTTCCTCTCTGACCGTCGAGTAGACGAGTTTGTCTGCGATGGAGTGTTTGAGCCGGAGCCCTGCGCCCGGATTCTCTGCCTTCTGGTACTTGATAGCGACGTCGAGTCCCCAGTTGAAGATGCGTTCTTTGACCGAACTCTCAGCGGCCTGCTCGCGCATACTGTCGAAGATACGCTCGTAGACACGCGGCACGCTTGCCGCCCCCGTCGGCTGGATCTTCTTGATATCGTCGGAGATAGTGTCGGTACTCTCGGCGTAGCCGACCGTGGCCCCGGAGCCGTACGAAACGAAACTACCAATCGTCCGCTCGAAGACGTGTGCCAGCGGCAGGAACGAAATCATCCGCGAGTCGCTGCTGACACACGGACGGTCCGGTTCGTCAGGTCGTGGGCCGGCACGTCGCCGGACCATGTGGACGTTCGACCGGAAGTTCCAGTGAGTTAGCCGGACACCCTTCGGCTGGCCGGTCGTTCCCGAGGTGTAGACGAGACTCGCAAGGTCTTCTGGTTGGCGCTCGTCGAGCCATCCTTCGTAGGTCTCTTCGTCGTAGTGTTCCTCGCCGAGGTCGTGGACATCGCCGAGCGTGTAGATATCTTCACGGTCGTGACTCGATTCTGGCTCGTCGACGACGACCATGAACTCGAGGTCGAGACTATCCTCGACTTCGAGTACCTTCTCGAGCATCTCCTCGTTCTCGGCGACGACTGCGCTCGCCTCGGGGTCGCTCAACAGATACTCTGCCTGACTCGGTGACGAATCAGTGTACACTGTCGTGACGACACAGCCAGCTGCGAGCAGGGCGTAATCGCTCTGGGCCCACTCCATGCGGGTGTTACAGAACAGCCCGACTCGGTCGTCGGGCTCGAGACCAAGCTCTCGGAAGCCGGTCGCGAGGTTGCGGACGATCCGTCGCATCTGTCGGTACGAAATCGACGCGTACTCTCCGGACGGGGCGTCGGGCAACAGATGGTCAATCGACCGGTGGTAAATCCCTCCCTTGAACATCTGTGCTTCACCGTCGAGGTTCGCCGCGGCGCTTTTCTCGAACAGCTCAGAAATCGTCCCCCGCTCACGCATCGGGTCTTCGTAGTTCCGTTCCGCCTCCAACCACCCTGGCTCCTGAATCTCATTAGCCATGTTGTTGCTCGATACGAAACTCTCTTACAAAAAGATCGGTCTTTTCAACACGCTATGGTAACACGTCTCTAGACTGTACAGAACGCTGGGCCGCCCGCTGGTCCGGCGAGACCGGACCATGCCACCTAAACGGCCCGCAGTTGTATCCACGGCCATGAACGAAGAGTCCGGCCCGACGGGCTGGTTCGAGGGACTCGACCCGGACGACACCGAGGCCGCGGCGACGGCAATCCGCGATGGGAGCGCTGGCGAACCGCGCGAGTGGCCGTCGGCGGCTGTCGCTGCCGGATTCGCCGACACCGAAGAAGCCTACTACGACCGGTTACACGAGGCAACGACGACAGCGACTCAGGAAGCGGTTCGCGAGCGCGAACAGGCCGACGACCAGCAGTTGATTCACGCTGTCCGCGCGCTCGATGATTGCCGCCGCGTCGAGAACGAACTCGCCGAACGTGTCACCGAGTGGGCTGGCAGTCTCGACGGAGAGGCCGAGATTGCTGACCTCGCCGACCGCGAGCCAGCGAACCCGATGTCTGCTCGCCTGCACTCACTGGCCGAGCGCGTTGTGGACCTCCGCGAAGAGAGCCAGTCACTGCAAGCGGTCGTCGAGTCGACGGCAACCTCCGTTGCACCGAATCTCTCGGCGCTGGCCGGCCCGGAACTGGCCGCGCGACTCATCGCGCTGGCTGGTGGTCTCGACGCGCTCGCAAAGAAACCCTCCGGCACCCTGCAGCTACTCGGCGCAGAGGACGCGCTGTTTGCCCACCTCCGCGGCGGCGCACCCTCGCCGAAACACGGCGTTATTTACACACACGAGTACGTCCGCGGCACGGACCCCGAGGAGCGCGGGTCGGCCGCTCGCGCGCTGGCAGGCAAACTCTCTATCGCCGCCCGAGTGGACAACTACAGTGGCGAGTACCGTCCAGAACTGGAGGCTGAACTCGACGACCGAATCGAGCGCATCCGCACTCGTGGTGAAGCATGATTGACGGCCTCGAAGAGCGGAGTATCGACGGCGAAACCGGGCTGGCAACACGGGGCGAACCAGTCTACGGCGAACCAACCGCTGACGGCTGGCGGCTGTGGGACCGTTCGCGCTCGAAACTCGCCGTCTTGCTCGACCGCGGCGTCGACACCGGCCTCGAAGCGGGGGCAACAGTACTGTATCTCGGCGCGGCGAGCGGGACAACGGTCAGCCACGTCGCGGACGTTGCGGGGCCGACCTACGCTGTCGAATTCGCGCCGCGACCGACGCGTGACCTGCTCACAGTTGCGGAGGACCGACAGAATCTCTTTCCGCTGCTGAAGGACGCCCGGCAACCAGAATCGTACGCTCACGTCGTCGAACCCGTCGATGTTATTATTCAAGATGTAGCAATCCGCGGGCAGGCCGACGTGGCGCTCGCGAACAGGCAGTTCCTGAAAGACGATGGTCGACTCGTGCTCTCGGTGAAGGCCAGAAGCGAGGACGTGACGCGAGACCCAGACGCAGTGTTTTCAGACGTTCGGGAGCGACTCGGTGAGGGTTACGCCGTTCGGTACGCAGAATCGTTGGAGCCGTTCCACGACGACCATCTCGGAGTCGTCGCGCGGCCGCGCTGAACCCGACCCGCCCCTGTCCTACTGCAAAACTGTCTCCGGGACTCAGTTGAATCGAACGTAAACTCCCTCCTCGCTCTCCTTCTCGTAGACCCGGAGAGTTATCCGGCCTTCTGCCGGGTCTGTGCTGCTCTCGCCCGGGTAGTAATGATAGTGGTAGGAAAACTCAGCGCCGAACTTCGGGACGGCCCGAACGAGATATCTGTCGCGGTCCGCGACGCTCTCCGCAATTAGTCTGTTTGCTGTCTCGTTCGCTTCAGATTTGGGGATAGTAAACTCTCTGCAAAAAACTTGTGCCTCCGAGAACTCGGAGTTTTCTGGGTGGAGCAGAGACACCTGTATCGGCTGTGGCCGGGCGGTATAGTTGACCAGTTCGAGGTCGAGTTGCGGAGTGTCGGTGGGTGCGAGCCGCTGACAGCCGGCGAGCCCAGTCACGACCGTCGATCCAGCAGCCAGTGTTTTCCGCCGCGTGAAATCCATACTCGTGTGCTGGTGAGTATATTCCTGTCGTTGTATTAATATATTGGCCCCGCGACAGCAGCTAGGGAGTCGTGGCTGCCAGAGTCGACTCGTCAAGATAATCTGTTATAGCTGGCTCTCTGTGTCGTAGAGATGGTTCGCCTCCCGCACACGGAGACGAAATAAGATTCGTTATTCCAGTTCTTCGGCGAGGTCGTCGGCGTCGATGTCGGCGTCTTCGAGTGCTTCTTCGATGTCGCCGCCACCCATGCCGCCCATACCGCCCATCATACCGCCCATCCCCATACCGCCAGCGCCGTCGATGATCTCCTCGATGACGATCCGGTCGACACCGATCAGTTCCATCATCTGCTGGCCGATCTGCTGTTTTTGCATCATCCACTGCTGGTTCATCGTGAGCTGTGGCGTCGCTTCGATGTACAGCGAGTCCTTCTCGACTTCGACCGTCTCGAACTCGGGTTCGGCTTCTTCGTCGTCCTCGTCGTCTTCGTCATCCTCGTCCTCGACGAGTTGCTCTTCCTCGACGGTGTCGGTCTGGAACCAGATGTTCAGTTCCATGCCAAGGAACATGTCGATCAGGCCCTGTGCCTGCTCTTCGCGGTCCTCGACCTCGCCGACAATCTCGTACTCGTACTCGACGTCGTCGCCCGCGAGCGGGTGGTTGAAATCGACCCGTGCGCGGCCGCCGATGATCGTCTCGATGAACCCTTCCTGTCCGTCGATCTGGACCTGTGCGCCGGGGTAGCGGTCGTCTTCCGGAATCTTGTCTTTGCTGATTGTCCGGACCTGCTCGTCGTCGTACTCGCCGAAGGCCTCGTCAGCCTCGACGACGACGCTGCCCGTGTCACCGACGTCCTTGCCGATGATGTCGTCTTCGACAGATGGGAAGATGTGTCCCTCACCGAGGACAATCGTCCGGGGCGCGAACTCTTGGTCCTCGTCGTCGATACCCTCTTCTTCGGCAACTTCAGGGTCGGTCGTATCGACCAGTCGGTCGTCCTCGACCGTTCGCGCGGTGTAATCGAGTTTGATGAAATCTCCCTCCTGCAGACCCTGTACTTCCTCCTCCTGTGCGTCTTCGCTTTCTGTCGACTCCTCTTCGGAATCGTTGCTCATACCGTGTGGGTCAGTCGTAATACTCTTAAGAACACCGTTTCGCAACGCTCGGCAGCCAAAATCGTGTGGCACAGTAGCGTGATTGCACGGCTATCAGTGCGGGAAATTACTTCGTTCTCTACGTAACTTGATACTAATTTCTATTATTCTGCTCCTACTTGCTCCAGTATGGACCGACGACAGTTTCTGACACTCGGTGGAGCGAGCACGGTGGCTGGCCTCGCTGGCTGTAACGATGTATTCGGCGGCGAGAGCAGCCAGCCAGATGACGGTACGCAGCCCGACACTGCCGACGAACCCTCCGGGTGGTACTCTGTCGGTCGGACACCACGCAACTACGCGTATCACCCGACAGCGGCGACGCCCGCAAGCAGTTCATCGAACGGGACGCTGCCACGGCGATGGGACTGGCGTCCATCGCTCCCCGAACAGGGAGACGAAACCACGTTCACTGGTGATATCTCCGGCGTGGTTAGTGATGGGCAGTATCTGTACACTGTCGTCTCAGGCACGACGTTTCCCACAGACGCCGAGCAGACCCCACTGAACGCGCTGTTCGCAATCGACCCTGCGAGCGGCGAGACGGTCTGGCAGGCTTCTTTCAACGACGGACCAGCCCTCGGTGGTGCCGTTGCTCCGACTGTTGCCGACGAACGGATTCTGCTGGTCGGCCAAACAGTTCAGGCGTTCCGCCGGAACGGCGAGCGCGACTGGCGGGTCGAACCAGCTACCGCGGCCGCCGGCCCACCTGTCGCAACCGACGGTGAGGTGTATGTGCCGACTCTCGGCGGTGTCGAGTGTCGCAGCCTCGCCGACGGTAGCGAACGCTGGACGTCAGGCACCACTCCCGCTACTGGGTCGAGCACCGTCGGGGTTGCTTCCGATACGGTCTACGCGAGTCTCGGCACCACAGTGGTCGCTCTTGGCCGAACGGACGGCACCGAGCGCTGGCGGACGGAGGCTGGCACTGAGAGCGCAGTCTCCCCTGGCATCAAGACGGCCGTTGGCTCGCCGGTTGTCGACGACGGCCGTGTCTACGTTGCCGGTGGTCTCTCCGCGGCGCTCAATGGTGACAACGCTGCCCTCGTCGCACTCGACGGAGCAGATGGGACCGAACTCTGGCGCTATCGACCGGAGCAGAGGGCGTCCGGCGACGGACCACCAGTCGCCGGCGTCTACGGCTTACCCGTCCTCGTCGACGGGCGACTGGTCGCAATTGCGCGGACAACGGGCGGCGACCCAACCGGGTATACTGCGTTCGGTATCGTCGCTCTCAACACCGCAGATGGCAGCGAAATCTGGCGAGCCAGACTCTCTCCAACGCTCGCGACGTCGGTTGTCGGTGCCAGTGATACTGTCTACGCTGGCACCGGTGGCGCGTCAAACGAGCCAACGGAAAACGCGCTGGCTGCGTTTGACACGGCTACTGGCTCGCCCGTCGGTGTCGGCGAAACTGACGGGATGGGTGGCATTTCGCGCGGTCAACCTGTCGCTGTCGTCGACGACGCTGTTGTCGTCCCAACCCGGAAGGGTCTGGTTGCGTTTGGCGAGTCCAGCGAATGACCGCAGTCCCGAGTCAACGCCTGCGTCTCGCGCCGAGTCTGGGTCCCTCGCTACCCGCAGCGCCCACGAACCGTTCACTACAATTTCGAGCGGGCAGTTTCAGCCTCGCTCGCGGCTGTTTCGCTCGCTGTGGTTTCGATTGTTTCTCCACATTAGTTCACGGTTAACGCTCGTTGTGGGGCCGCTCAGTACGGTTAACGGCTCTTGCGACACCGTTTATGAGTCTGGGGCTGCAAGATGGGTTATGTACGAAGTCGAGGTCAAAGTCCGTGCAGAACACGACTCGGTCCGCGACGCGCTCGACTCTGCTGGTGCGACACACGTCGAAGCTGTCGAACAGGAAGACACCTACTACCACGCGCCAGACCGGAATTTCGCACAGACGGACGAAGCACTCCGCATCCGGGAGGAACGCTCCGCGACGAGTCGGGCTGACGAGGGCCAAGAGGGGACGATTGACACCCGACTCACGTACAAGGGACCGCTGGTCGACAGTGAATCCAAGACCCGACAGGAAGCCGAGACGGCAGTCGTCGACCCGGCGGCGCTGCGCTCGATTCTCGACGGATTGGGCTACGACCCCGCCGCAACCGTCCGCAAAGAGCGTGAGCGATTTACCCTCGACGGCATTACGGTCACGCTCGACACTGTCGACGGACTCGGTGAGTTTGTCGAGGCAGAACTCGAAACTGAAGACGACATCGACAGCGCCCGTGACCGCGTGGTGACCGTCCTCACTGACCTCGGACTCGATACTGACGAGCAGATTCGAACGTCGTATCTCGGACTGTTGCTGGCTGAGGAGTAAACTGCTGCAGATATTACTCTAGGGTATTCTACTCCGGGTGATTGTTTCCGAAAGTTATAGACCCGGTGCTTTCGAAGACAAAGATAATGAGCGAACGGAATATTCACGTCGAGCCAGCAGCGGCCCGAGCAGTCGAGGACCAGCACATCGAAATTGTCGAGCGAAAAGGAATCGGCCACCCCGACTCCATCTGTGACGGTGTCGCCGAAGAGGTGGCGCGCGCGCTTGCTCGTACCTATCTCGACCGGTTCGGACGACTGCTACATTTCAACACCGACGAGACCCAACTCGTTGCCGGCACGGCCGCACCCGCCTTCGGCGGCGGCGAGATGCTCGAACCCATCTACCTGCTGATCGTCGGTCGCGCGACGAAGACCTACGACGGCGAGCGGATTCCGGCCGAAACGATTGCACTCAAGGCCGCTCGTGAGTACCTCGACGAAACCTTCCCAAACCTCGATGTTGGGACTGATATTGTTGTCGACATCAAACTCGGCGAAGGGAGCGGTGACCTCCAAGATGTCTTCGGCGAGGACGCCGCTGTTCCGATGGCAAACGACACGAGTTACGGCGTGGGCCACGCCCCGCTGACCGAGACTGAACAGATTGTCTACAACACCGAGCGCGACCTGAACACCAGCTACGCCGCCGACAACCCCGAAATTGGACAGGACATCAAGGTGATGGGCAAACGCGAGGGCGACCGTATCGACGTCACTGTCGCAGTTGCGATGGTCGACCACTACGTCGAGGACCTGGCGGCCTACAAGCAGGCAATCGAAGCTGTCGAAGCCCACGTCGAAGACCTTGCCAGCCAGTACACCGACCGTGACGTGACTGTCTACGTCAACACCGCAGATGACTACGAAGAGGGCTCGATCTATCTGACGACGACTGGCACGAGTGCCGAGCAGGGTGACGACGGCTCTGTTGGGCGTGGTAACCGCGCGAACGGACTCATCACGCCGAACCGACCGATGAGCATGGAAGCCACCAGCGGCAAGAACCCGGTCAACCACATCGGCAAAATCTACAACCTGCTCTCGACGGAAATCGCCCAGTCTGTCGTCGAGGATGTCGACGGCATCAGACAACTCCAGATGCGTCTGCTGAGCCAGATTGGCCAGCCAATCGACCACCCACACGTCGCCGACGCGCAGGTCCTCACCGAAGAGGGCGTCGAGGTTGGGGATATCCACGAGGAAATTGTCGCGGCAGTCGACGACGAACTCGCGACTGTCACCGACATTACCGAGCGAGTCATCGAAAACGAACTCTCGACGTTCTGACGCGGCACTGACGGGGAAACTATAATTATTGTTCACGCACATTATGTACTGTGAGCAAGCACCAGAATACGACTGTTGAGCAGTATATGTCACAGTCCTTCGAGACGGTCGAACCGGACGCCTCGCTGGTCGTGGCTGCCGAGCAGATGGAAACGGGGAACATGGGGGCAGTCATCGTCACCGGTGAGCCGACAGGCATTGTGACGAGTACAGATATCGTGAGTCAGGTTGCGGCCGGCAAAGACACCTCAGAACTCGGCGTCGACGAGGCCGTGACCGAGGTGACCACGACCCTCGAGCCAACACAGCATATCAAGGACGCGGCGTCGACGATGCTGCAGGAGGGAATCAGCTACGTTCCCGTCACTGACTCCGGAGAGATTGTTGGCCTGCTCTCGAAGACAGACATCACGGAGAGCAACACCAACTGACCGAAGCGGGTTTATCTAACCGCGGGCAAACGTGGGTATGCACCCGCCCGGAGCCGGGACCGTTCTCGTCCGGTACGGGGAGATTGGAATCAAGAGCGCCCAGCTCCGCGGCCGGATGGAACAACGGCTTCAGGAGAACCTGCTCGCGATTCTCGACGACCGGGGAGTCGACGCGCAGGTCACCCGAGAGAACACGCGGCTGTACGTCGAGATGAATCCCGACCGAGTCGAGACAGTCGCGGCGGCTGCCGCCGACACATTTGGGGTCGTCTCGGCCAGTCCTGCCCGCCGTGTCGCGCCAACTCGTGAGGCGATTACCGACGCGCTGGGCAACGCCGCCTGCGAGCACTACCGCGGCCAGCCTTACGCCGTCCGCGTCGACCGTGCCGGCCCAGCCTCGGCACATCCCTTTTCGAGTACAGAACTCGAACGCGACGGCGGCGACGCTGTTGCCCGCGCTGCTCCTGCAGACGTCGACCCGACTGTCGAGTTGGACGACCCGGCGGTGACGTTTTCAGTCGAGTGCCGGCCAGACGACGCCTACGTCTATCTCGACCAACAGGCCGGTCCGGGTGGCTTTCCACTGGGCACGCAGGAGCCACTGGTGGCGCTGGTCAGCGGTGGCATCGACTCGCCAGTTGCCGCGTGGCTGGCGATGAAACGCGGCGCACCGGTCTATCCGCTGTATATCGACCTCGGCGAGTACGGCGGCGTGGACCACCGGCTCAGAGCCGAGGAGACGACCGCGACACTCGGCGAGTACGCTCCGAACTTCGATACTCGACTCCGCGTCGCTGACGGCGGCGAGGTTATCGAGGAGTTGGCTGTCGACCTCGATATGTATCGGATGGTCGCAGTGCGGCGATTCATGCTCCAAGTTGCGGCCGAAGTCGCGGCTGAACTGGACGCAGTCGGCATCGTAACGGGCGAGGCCGCTGGCCAGAAGTCGAGCCAGACCATGACGAACTTTGGCGTCACTGGCGCGGCTGTCGACCTGCCGGTTCACCGGCCGCTGCTCGCACTCGACAAGTCGACAATCAGTCAGCGAGCCCAGGCCATCGGGACCTACCCTGACTCGACTATCGACACTGGCTGTCACCTGCTGGCTCCCGACGGACCAGCAACGCGACCACCGCTCGACCGAATTCGTGAGGCCGAACCCGAGGACCTCGCTGAGCGGGCCGCTCAAGTTGCGGCCGAGCGTACAGTTGTCGACGCTAACCAGACTTGAACAGCGTCAACTCCTCGGCTTCGTAGATGTTGATGAGTTCGGTGACCACTTCGTCGTATGATTCATCTTCGACGCGGAGGCTGTCGAGGCGCTCGACTGTCTGTTCGTCGAGTTCGATTGTCGGCATATTCGAGGGTTCGACATTCAGCCTGATAAACATATTTGCCACTCTCGTGCACACAAATGCTATGTGCCCGCCGCCGCTGGACTCTGCCGTGAGCGATTACGACCTCGAACGATATCTGACGGTGCGCAGCGCCTACGGCGCGTCGCTGGGTCCAGACGGACGACTCGCCTTCCTGCACGACGCGACCGGAGTCGCGCAGGTGTACACTCTCGACGAACCGGGCGCGTGGCCCACCCAGCGCACCTTCTACGACGAACCTGTCTCGTTCGCGAGCTACTCTCCCGAGCGCCCAGAACTGATTTTCGGGATGGACGAGGGCGGCAACGAGCGCATGCAACTGTTTCGTCTCGACGACGATGGACGGATTACCGAACTCACTGCGATGCCCGAGGCGAAACACCGCTGGGGTGGCTGGCGGGCCGACGGCGAGCAGTTCGCCTTCGCATCGAACCGCCGCGACGAGTCCGTGTTCGACATCTACGTGCAGGACAGAGATGCGACCGGCGAGGGGGCTGAACTGGTCTTCGAGGGCGACGGCTGGCTGAGCGTCGGCGGCTTCCATCCCGACGGCGACGCCCTCCTGCTCCAGCAGGCGTACTCGAACTTCGACCAGGACGTGTACGTACTTGACCTGGAGACAGGCGAACGTCGTCACCTCACGCCACACGACGGCGACATCCGGTATTCGAGCGTGCAGTGGGGCCCCAACGGCGACGCGCTGTATCTCGTTACCGACGACGGCTCCGAGACCCTCTATCTCGCTCAGATGGACCCCGAAACAGGTGACCTCGAACAGCTTCGCTCGGGCGGTGAGTGGAACGTCGGCGGCGTCGCCGTCGACGAAGAGACTGGCACGCTCGTCTACTCGCGCAACGTCGACGGCTACACCGACCTGACGCTCGGGGAACTAACCAACGATGGCCTTCGAGAGCTTCCGATGCCCGAGTTGCCCGGCAACATTGCCGGTGGCGTCAGCTTTGGTCCCGACGGCGACCGGTTTGCACTCTCTTCGTCTGGCCGCCGTGAGAATACGAACGTCTCGATTGTGGACCTGACCGCGCTCCGGCAACTCGCCGACGACGAGACAGCACTGGCCGGCGACCCTGACGGCGCAGTCACCAGGTGGACCGAGGCGTCGACTGCTGGCATCCCAGAAGAGAGGTTTGTCGAACCCGAACTGATTCGCTACGAGACCTTCGACGGCCGGCAGATTCCCGCCTTCTTCTCGGTTCCCGAGTCGGTGCCCGACGAGGGCGCGCCGGTGATTGTCGACATCCACGGCGGCCCCGAGAGCCAGCGCCGCCCCTCCTTTTCGGGGCTCAACCAGTACTTCCTCTCGCAGGGCTACGCGCTGCTCGAACCGAACGTCCGGGGTTCGTCCGGCTACGGCCGCGAGTACACCCATCTCGACGATGTGGAGAAGCGGATGGACTCGGTGAAAGATATCGATTACGCCGTCGAGTGGCTGACCGACCGCGACGCTGTCGACCCAGACAGAATCGTCGCCAAGGGCGGTTCCTACGGCGGGTTCATGGTGCTGGCGGCGCTGACGGAGTATCCACAGCGATGGGCCGCTGGCGTCGATATCGTTGGGATTGCGAACTTCGTCACCTTCCTCGAAAACACCGGCTCGTGGCGGCGGGAACTCCGCGAAGCAGAGTACGGCTCACTCGCCGAGGACCGCGAGTTTCTGGAATCGGTCAGTCCGACGAACAACATCGACGCCATCGAAGCGCCGCTGTTCGTGCTTCACGGCGCGAACGACCCACGTGTCCCGGTCGGCGAGGCCAAACAGATTGTCGAACAGGCCAGCAACCACGTTCCCGTCCGCAAGCGGATCTTCGACGACGAGGGCCACGGCATCTCCAAACTCGATAACCAGATTGCGGCCTACACAGACGTCGTCGACTTCCTCGACGAGCACGTCTGAGCGTTACGGGTTTCGGTCGGCGTACGCCTTTCGGCGGTTGTTGCCGTGGTACAGCAGTCCGCTGCCGGCGAGCAACCCAACTGCCCCGCCGGCACCGAGTGCCCGGGCGGTGAGGCTGTCGAGACGACTTTCCGTGCGCAACTGTTTGGGCAAGCGTCGACTCCCGGTGTGGCCAAGCGTTCCAAGTTCGACCCGTGAGTCGGAACTCGTTCCGTTGACACCTGTCGAGAGTGCGTAGACCGAGCCATCGTTACTGCCGACGTAGAGGGTCCCGTCAGCGACCGTCGGGGACGAACTCACTCGGCCATTCGTCTGCAGTGACAGCTGGTGTTTTCCGGTTGCTGCGTCCAGCCCGTACACTGTCTCGTCCCAACTACCAACGTAGAGGGTGCCGTCGGCGACCGTCGGCGAGGAGAGTACTCTGTGACCCGTCTCGACCGACCACTGTCGGTCGCCGCTCTCGGCGTCCAGCGCGAACACTGACCCGCTCTCGATATCTTCCGAACTGAACCTGGTATTCCAGCCGCCGACGTAGACGGTGCCATCCGCGACTGTCGGCGAGGAGTCGACGAACTCGTCTGTGTCGAAGGTCCATTGCAGGCGGCCGGACTCGGCCTCCAGTGCGTAGAGATTCCCGGCGGAGTTCGGGCCACCGTTGCGCTCGCGGTCACCGACGTAGACGGTGCCATCTGCGACTGTCGGCGAGGAGTAGGTGCCGCTGCCGAGTTCGAACCGCCAGCGCTCCCAGCCTGACCGTGGGTCGAGTGCACGGAGGGACTGCCCGCGCATGAACACGGTATCCTCGATGACTGTCGGTGACGCGTAACTCGCCCGGGGGTACTCGGTGAACCAGTTTACCTCGCCGGAGGTCGTATCGACCGCGTAGAGCCCATCGTTGTCGCTGGTGATGAACACCGTCTCTGCACCAACTGCTGGCGAACTCTGGATGCCGCCGCCGGTTGTGAGTTGCCACACGACATCGCCGGTCGTGGCGTCCAGTGCGTAGAGATTCCGGTCTTCACAGCCGACGAGCACGAGCCGGTCTGGTCCCGACTCGCCACCCCAGCTCACCACGAACGGAGAGCTGTCGATAGAATCTGGTGCATCGAATCGCCAGCGCTGGGTGCCTTGCGCCGTATCGAGCGCGTAGACACTACCGCCCTGCGTGCCGATGTAGACTGTACTGTTGACGACAGTGGGGGA
>JAQCNR010000297.1 GCA_028274925.1 Halovenus sp. | reverse complement strand
ACGACGTTTCTGACCGACTCATTGGGGGATGGGCAGGTGACAACCGGAGAGGACGCACTCGAGGAACACTCGACCGACTGGGGCACCGCCACCGGCACGCTACCAGAGGCCGTTGTCTATCCGAAATCCACAGAGGAGGTAGCGACGGTACTTTCGGCGGCCAACGACCGTGGGATTCCGGTCACTCCATATGCGGCAGGCACAGGACTGGAGGGGAACGCTGTCCCCGCTGAAGGCGGAATCAGTATGGACCTCACGCGAATGAACGAGATACTCGACGTGCGCCCGGAAGATTTCCAGATCGACCTGCAACCGGGCGTGATGGGGCCAGCAATCGAAGAGGCTGCGGGTGAACACGGCCTCTTTTTCCCGCCGCTGCCCTCCTCGGGAGATATCTCGACTATCGGCGGAATGGTCGCGAACTCCGCCAGCGGAATGCAGACCGTCAAGTACGGCGAAGTCGCCGACTGGGTGCTCGAACTCGAAGTCGTCCTCGCCGATGGCTCGGTCATCAAAGCAGGCTCGAAAGCCGTCAAGACCTCTTCTGGCTACAACCTCCGGGACCTCATAATCGGCAGTGAGGGGACACTGGGCGTCGTCACGCGAGCGACGCTCGAACTCGCGGGTCGCCCAGAGCAGATCAAGGGCGGCAGGGCGCTGTTCCCGGACCTCGACAGTGCCTCGGCGGCCGTGACCGACGTAATTCAGTCCGGCGTCGACGTGGCGAAAATCGAGTTGATCGACCAGGAGTCGGCGATGATGTCCAACGCCTACACTGGCGCAGAGATGCCTGACTCCCCGATGGTCTTTCTCGAATTCCACGCCAACCACGGGATTGACGAAGAAATAGAGTTTTGTCGGTCGATTCTCGAAACGCACGACTGCATCGAGTTCGAGATGGCAGACGAAGAGCGGATGGGCGACCTCTGGCAGGCCCGCAAGGACCTTGCCTTTGCCGTTCGCTCGTGGGACCCCGACCGCCAGCCACTCCATCCCGGCGACATCACCGTCCCGATTAGCAAGTACGGCGCGCTGGTCGAAGAGATCAAAGAACTCGGCGAGAAGTACGACCTCATGACCCCCTGCTTCGGTCACGCGGGCGACGGTAACATCCACTACACAGTGCTCGTCGACACCGACGACGACGACCAGTTAGCTCGCGGCGAGAAACTGTACGCCGAAGTCGTCGAGCGTGCCATCGAGGTCGGTGGCACCGCGACAGGTGAGCACGGAATCGGGCAGGGGAAACGTAAATTCCTAGTCAGCGAACACGGCGAGCAAACGGTTGCGGCGATGCGGTCGATCAAAGACGCACTCGACCCGAACGAGATTCTCAACCCCGGAAAGATCTTCCCAGACGATGAGTGAGTTACCCCTCGTCTGAGTCGATAGTCACGGCCCCCTGTCTCCCGCTGATGACGGTTTCGTCGACGAAAGATTCTGAGCCGACAACCAGCGCGCGAGTATCAGCCCCTGCTGGTCGAATTTCGACCGTCAGACCGAGTTCTGGGAGTCGCCAGCCCTCGGTAGTCTGGTTGCCTCGTGCGTCGAAGTAGTCGGTAATCGTCCGATCAAAGCGCTCGGCGTCGGCCTCACTCTCCCACCGCGTCACCCACACGTAGTTGCCGTACGTGTCCGGGCCAGAGCTGTACTGGTACAGTGTGTCGGTGCCGAAGCCTTCGGCGACAGCCTCGGCACGGCTCGGGTCGACGTGACTTTCGAGACCGAATCTCGTGAATGCGGCACCCAGCCGGTTCGAGGAGATTTGCTCGCGGTTGTGTTCGAGTACGGTGGCGAGTGCTGGTCGCTGTCCGGCGTCAGGGTCCAGCAACTCTCTGCTACGGGTCGGCGGGTCCTCGTACATCTCGCCGATATCCGACAGCGAGTCAATTTGGCTCGTGACGTAGTCGGTGCCAATCTGGTAGCGACTGTTGGCCCAGCGACCGATGTGCCCCGGTGGGTATCGCTGCTGCTCGCGGTCGTAGTAGGGACTGTTCAGCGTCCCGTTCTCACTGAACTCCCGGAGATACTCGTCGGTGGCGACCACTGCGGTTCCTTCGAGCAGACTGCGGAGGACGTAGCGGCCGTCGACGGTCTGGATGTCGATTTCATCAGCAAGCGCTTGCTGGCGCTCGTTCTGGAACTGGATGTAATGTGTGAGTTCGTGAGCCAGCAGCATCTCGCTCTCTTCGCGCGTCGCGTTCGGGCTGACGTACACGGCGACGTTACCAAGCCCCAGTGTGTAGCCGTTACCGACACGGTCGATAAACGTCCTTTCGACGGGGTCCGTCTCGAAGCCAACAACGTGGAAGAACCGAGATGGAAGCTGGAGTCCACCCGGTGCTGAGTTGTCGAATCCGGTGGTCGTGTTGTAGGACTGGATCCGCTCCGGAGCAGGTGTGTCTGTGTCGAGTAGCAGCCGTAACCGGTCGTAAATCAGTCCCGGGTCAGGTTCGACCCCCGCGCCGTCGACAGTGATAGTGACTGGGTCAGAAACAGGAAACGGGTCGTCGCCAGCGTCGGGGGACTCGGTTTCGTTTGCGGGAGTTTCCTGGGTCGTCGGGCCGGTGTTTACGCCGGGGGCCTGACAGCCACTGACAGCGACAGCAACCGCGAGCACAATCAACACCAGAGCGTGTCGACGTGTCGTGGCAGTCATCTGCTATTGAGCTGTGAGTTCACTCGTCCGGGGAGCACCTTCTGCCTCCGACGGCAGTGAGATATCGACATTCTCGAACCGGAAGCGAAGGACGCTGTCTGTCTCCTGAGTGAATTCGGCTCGGGTGGTCGAAAGTCGAAGGATAGAGTCTTCGGCCAACTGAAGCGGGAGCGAACTCTCCGCCGAGACCCAGACGTTGAGTTGGAACTCGTCTGCGCCGACAATGTTCGGTCGGATGTTGGCGACAGTCGTGAGATCGACCGTTGCGTTGACCGCATACACCCGCTGACCGTCGATGGTTGTCTGGCCTTCAATCGTCGCAGAGGCGTTTCTGAACAGCGGTTCGGCCTGTTGCGCAGAGTCGAACTGCCTGAAAATCTGGTCAAACTGACTACTGACGTTCGTCTGCACCCACTCGCTGCCGAGTTGCTGAGCAATTCGTTCGCTCGATTCGTACAGCGAACCGTTCAGGAGATACCGCTGGACTGTGGTTGAACCAAGCTCAGTGGTTGTCGTTCCCTGCGCGGCAATACGGCGCTGTGTCCGGTCAACCCGTGCAGTCTGGTTGAGTCGAACTGTCTGGCTCTGGTTGTTCTGTCGCTGGACGTTCACGACCTGCTGGTCCAGTCGGTAGCTGTCGACCGCAGCGAGTTGGTCGGCACTCTCGGCGAGTAACTGCTCGGCCGTTTTGTCTGTCTCTGCCGGGTCGAGGTCACCGAACGTCCCAAGATTCGTCTCAGACCCACCTGCAGTGGACTCGTTGTCGGTGCCGTCCTCAGAATCGTCAGTGTCCGAGTCCGTCTGGTTCGTATCGTCGTTGTCAGGGCCCTCCGTGTCTGGGGTACTCTCGCCTGTGTCGTCGGGCGACAGGCCAGCACAGCCTGCGGTTACAACCAACAGAACGATAGCAAACACCGCCAACAATCGTTTCGTCTCAGACCGTCCAAACGCTATCATGTGCAGGTGTATTGAAAACTCAGTCATAAATGCTTTCGTCTCTGGCGATTGGTGCTATCCGAGAGACGCTGACCGTCAACTTATTTGCTGGCACTCACGTTGGCCTCGGTATGTATCGACGGGCGTTTCTGGGTGCCAGCACGGGGGCACTCGCCAGCCTGACGCTTGGCGTCGCAGGCGCGAGTCAGTCTGGGAGTGACTCGGCATTCGGCCCCGTTGGGTCTGTCGAGATACCAGCGGCCAGAGACGCAGTGGTGCAGGGCGAGTTTGCCTACGTGGCTGTAGATGAAGGATTTGCAGTTGTCGACATCTCGAAGCCAGCCACACCGACTGTCGTGGCCGAGCGACGAGATATCGAGACTGGCACGCCTGAAACGTTCCAGAAAGTGCTGGACCTGTGGGTCTCTGAAGACCGACTCTTGGTCGCCGGTCCGGGAAGTTACGACCCGCAACTCGCTCACGGGTTCGCACTCTTCGACGTTGCCGACCCGACATCGCCGACACAACTGACGTTCAAATCGCTAGATACGCCACTCTCAGGCGGCTACTTCATCCACAATGTGTATCTCGACGACGGCATCGCGTACCTGACTGGGAGCGCCGCGCCGTCAAACCCGCTGGTGATGTTCGATGTGACTGGCGACCAACCAGAAGAGGTCGGCCGCTGGTCGCTGGAATCGTACGACCCGGGGTATGCCGACGGGTCACCACCCTCGCGGAGTCTCCACGACGTGACTGTTCACGATGGAATTGCGTACATTCCGTGCTGGGACGCCGGAACGTGGATTGTCGACGTGAGTGACCCAACTGCCCCGAGAGCGCTCGCCAGTATTACTGAATACAACTTGGACGACCTGACAGCGTGGTCCGACAACGAGGCCTTTGTCGAGTCGGTGAAACCACCCGGAAACGCACACTACACGATGGTCGACGACGCTGGCGACTTGCTCGGCGTTGGCCAGGAATCGTGGACTATCGAAACCAATGGAAGCCAGTCCGGCGGCCCGGGCGGAATCGACCTCTACGACGTGTCGACGCCGTCGGACCCACAACATCTGTCACGAATCGACGCACCCGAGGGGCCGGACCAGACTCGCAGTGGGCCGTTCACCAGCGCGCACAATTTCGATTTCGCCGGCGACGTGCTCTACACGTCGTGGTACTACGGCGGCGTAAAGGTGTACAACGTGAGCGACCCGACAGACCCACGAGAGATTGCGTGGTGGCAAAATTCGGGAGAAACGAGTTTCTGGACGGCCCACAGCGCTGGGGAGACGTTCGTGGCGACGAGCGCAAACGTGTCGGATATTCTCAGCCAGAACCCACCTGACGTTCGAGAAGGACTGTACGTTTTTCCGGGACTGGCTGACGGCGACCCACCAGACGGAGACGCGGTAGTCCGCGACGGAGCGGAACCGACCACCGACGCCGGCGAGAATAATTCAGACGCGGGCGGCCCTGGATTCGGAGTTCCGGCGGCCATCGCAGGAATCCTCGGTGGGGGGTACCTCGGCAGACGCCTGCACAGTGAATCCGGCGACGGCGAGGACCGAATTTAAGACCGTCGCCCGCCGATACCGATTCAATGTCTAACGCCAAAGGGGACCGTCGGGAGCGCGAACTCGTCAACAAACTCGACGAGGCCGGATTTGCGGTGATGCGCGCCCCAGCCAGCGGAAGCGCAACCGAGCGTGAACTCCCAGACGTACTCGCCGGCAACAGTGAGGTGTTCTACTCTATCGAAGCCAAATCCTCCGCCGGCGACCCCATCTATCTCACCGGTGAAGAGGTGTACGCGCTGGTGTACTTCTCGCGGAATTTCGGCGCAAAACCCCGCATCGCAGTCCGGTTCGACCGCGAGGACTGGTATTTCTTCCATCCCGACGACCTCTACCAGACCGACGGCGGGAACTATCGTGTGAAGAAAGAAACAGCGCTCGCCGAGGGCGTCGATTTCGACGAACTAACTGGCCACTCCGAGAAGGTGACGCTCGACGAGGTTGCCGATGACGGCGAGGACGAAGAGTCGTCTTCGGACGTGCGCCCGGTACTCGAAGCAATCGAGCGCGGTGACCTCTCCGTAGAGGATGGTGTGGCGATGCTCGACTCCTGAATCGAGTTAGTAGGCCGACAGGCGGAGGCGGATTTTTTGTGCTGGCGACCCAGAAGGTAGCTGTGACATTCAGCATCTGTGTCCGTGAGGAGTACGAGGATGAGTCTGGAGAACAGCAGACGAGATTCGGTGTTGCCGTCACGACTCGACTGGCCGGGGTTGGCACCCTCTGTCCGTTCGTCAACGAACACGGCGCTGTCGCCACGCAGAGTTTCGTCAACGTCGAACTCGGCGAGAAGGGAATCGAGTACCTCGCCGATGGCCTACACGTCCAAGACGCTCTCGACGCGCTGCTGTCGGCCGACGACGGCAAACCACAGCGACAACTCCACGGCGTCGGTCACGACGGCGAGTTTGCCTTCTCTGGCGACGAATGCAAGGACTGGTACGGCGACCACGTCGGCGAGAATTTCACTGTTGCCGGAAATCTGCTGACCGGCGAAGCAGTCGTCAGTTCCGTCGCCGAGGAATACGAAGACAGTCGCGACGAGGACCGTCCACTGGCGAAGCGTCTGCTCGACTGTCTCGCCGCCGGACAGGACGAAGGTGGAGACAAGCGCGAGGAACTTCACGTCCAGAGCGCGGCGATTCGCGTCGCCAAGACCGAAGATGAGGCTGTGACCCCGGCCTACAATGACATTCGCGTCGACGCGACAGAGACGCCTATCCCTGACATGCGCGAGAGTATCGAACTGGCCACCGAGAGCTACGAGATGGCGCTCGAACGGTACGAGGAAGCCTACGAAGAGGACGACGAGAGCGGAATGTGACCGGGGACACTTGTTTCTCCGGACCTGAGTTGCTGCTATGAGCGATTCCGACCAACAGAACGTCTACGGGACGGAACTGCTTCCCTGCAGCAATAACCCCCAGACCGGCTATCTCCGGGATGGCTACTGCCACGAACACCCACAGGACCGGGGCTGTCACGAACTCTGTGCGGTCGTGACTGATGAGTTTCTCGAATACAGCAAAGCGCAGGGCAACGACCTGATAACGCCGCGGCCCGAGTTCGACTTTCCCGGGCTGGACCCGGGCGACCGCTGGTGTCTCTGTGTCGGCCGGTGGGTCGAAGCCAAAGAGGCTGGTGTCGCCCCGCCGGTGGTGCTGGAAGCGACGAACGAATCCGCACTCTCACAGGTTGACACGGAAACGCTTCGAGAGCACGAGTACGAGGGCTGAGTCTCGGCAGAGATTTTTAGGGTTCATAACCCTGCACGTCATAGCAGCGAGTGAATGCGCGTCGAGTGCCTCGGTGGAACGGAGCCAGAACTGGCAGTGGTCGGCGGCATCCACGGCGATGAACCCTGTGGTGTCAACGCAATCGAGCGGATTCTCGCAGACCCACCAGCGTTCGAGCGCGCCGTCCAGTTCATCATCGTCAACGAAGAAGCAATCGAGGCGGACAAGCGCTATCTCGAAAAGGACCTCAACCGGGCCTTTCCCGGTGACCCAGACGGGCCGACACACGAGTCCAGACTCGCCGCCAAACTCACCGAGCAACTCGGCGATTGTCTCACTTTCTCGATGCACTCCACGCAGTCGTACGACGGAACCTTCGCACTCATCCACGAGCCAGATGACCGCGTAACGCCGGTGTTGAAACAGCTCTCAGTCGACGCCGTCGTCGATGTCGGGAGCCACTCCGACGGTCGGCTCTTCGACGCAGTCCCGACGACAATCGAAGTCGAATGTGGCTATCAGGGCTCCGAGCAGGCGACAGAGAACGCGAGCCGTCTGGTTCGAGAGTTTCTCGGCGCAACTGGTGCACTCCCGCCAGTAGACCGCGCTGGAGCAGAGCCTGCACCACTGTTCCGACTGGACCGACAGATTCCAAAAGACAAAGCTAGCAGTTACAGCGTCTACGCGTCGAACTTCGAACTCGTTGCTGCGGGTGAGCCCTTCGCCGCTGCCGACAACCGAGAGGTGAGCGCCGACGAGCCGTTCTATCCCGTGCTCATGTCACCGTACGGGTACGAAGCCGTGTTCGGCTACACCGCACAGCGTCTCGGCACTGTCGACGAGTTCGACAAACTGGCGGAGTGAACCTGACAGTCGGCGAACTTATGTGATCCCGCACGAAACTGCCCAGTAGAATGACACAGCTGGAGAGGATTCGGTCGACAGTCAGCGAGTCGAACCCCGGCGAGTGGATTCCGTTTCCAGATATGGGAACCTGGACCTACCGTGACGAAGTCGAACTCCGGATTCAGCGCTACGAGCAACTCGATAGCAATCTCCAGACGCCGTGGACACAGCATCTGCAGGCCAACAGCCAGAGTTTTGGCTACGTCATCTACTACGGGGATTCGCCCGTCGAGTATCACAAAATTGCGAGTGTCGACAACTTCCGTGCTCACATTCCGCTCCCGCAGCCACCAAACGGACCGAACGATGTGTATTCGATTACGCCCTATCAGGAGACAATCGGGAAAATCATTACCGGCGACCAGCAGACCTTCGAGGCCTATCTCAACAACACTGGCGTGCAGGTTCAGCGATAGCTACTCTGGAGATTCGAGTTCGACGAGCGTGAGGTCCCGGTCGAGTTTGCAGTACTCGTGTGGTGGCTCACCCTCGACAGACGCGATGCGATATTCCTCGTCTTGGTCACCGCCGAGCGGAACGCAGTACTCGTGACTTGGACAGCCAGTGTGCGGACAGTCACCGCCCAGCGCAGACATACTCCCAGAATAGGCGTTTGCACTCGGAACGTTGGCTTTCATGCCAACTGGTTCCACTTCGACAGCCGTGACACCAGTATCGTGGACAGCACAGTCCAGCGTGTTTGCGTTCTCGCGGAGTGAGGTAACCTCGTATCGTTGTCCAACGGAGAGGTTGAGACACTGATCGCGATACGGACAGCCCTCGCAAGCGTCGGATTCCCCCTGATAGACGAACTCTTCGCCCTCAGTAGCGAGTCTGGTTCCGATCAGTGTCAGCGTACTCATACCTGAAGTTGGCCGCCCAGGCGATTAAGTCTCCCGGGTGCGGGACAGACCGGCAGGCATTTTCCGAGCGGGGACCCACCAACAGATATGAATCGCGGGCCACTGACGGCAGTCTCACCCCTTGACGGACGATACGCGCGGTACACCGAACCCCTGACATCTCATGCCAGCGAACAGGCGCTGATGGCTGGGCGCGTGCAGGTGGAAGTCGAGTACCTGATCGCACTCGCCGACCTGTCGGCGGTGCCACTCTCGATTTCTGTGTCGAACCGCGAGTCGCTCCGTGACCTGTACGAATCGTTCGACGAGTCGGACGCGGCAGTGATCAAGCAACTCGAAACCGAGGGCTACGGCGAGTACAGCGCGACGAATCACGACGTCAAGGCCGTGGAATACTTCATTCGCCTCCGGATGCCCAGCAATATGGATGCTTACCAGTGGATTCACTTCGGGCTGACGAGCGAGGACGTGAACAACCTCGCCCATCGACTGCTCGTCGACGGCGCAATTGAGAATGTGCTGCTGCCAGCCCTCCACGAGCGCCGCGACGCCCTTGTCGAACTGGCTCAGCAGTATCGCGACGTGCCGATGCTCGCACTGACCCACGGCCAGCCAGCGACGCCAACAACCTTCGGCAAAGAGATGGCAGTCTACGCCTCACGGCTTGGCCGAGCAATCGGCCGTCTCGAAGCCGCCCGTGAAGACCTGTCGGGCAAACTCGCGGGAGCCAGCGGCACCTACGCCGCCCACCACGCGGCCTATCCGGATGTCAACTGGCCCGCCTTCGCTCGCGAGTTCGTCGCCGAACTCGGCTTCGAGCCCGAACCGCTTACGACGCAGGTCAATCCCTGTGACGACCTTGCGGCAGTCTTCGACGCACTGCAGGGGGCGAACAACGTACTGCTGGATCTGGACCTCGACGCGTGGCTCTACATCTCGGCCCGGTATCTCGGACAGGAGGCCGTCGAGGGCGAGACTGGGTCGTCGACGATGCCACACAAGGTGAACCCAATCGACTTCGAGAACAGCGAGGGGAACCTCTCGAAGGCGAACTCAGACCTGAATTTCCTCGGCAACTACGTGACCACGTCTCGACTCCAGCGTGACCTCTCAGACTCGACGGTGAAGCGCAACATCGGCGCGGCTTTCGCTCACTGTCTGATTGGCTACGAGAAACTCGGCAACGGCCTGGGGAAGGTCGTTCCGAACGAGCAGGTCATGCGCGAGGAACTGGAGGCCACGCCAGAGATTATCGGCGAGGCTGTCCAGACCATCCTCCGCCGGGAGGGCCACACCGACGCCTACGAGCAGGTCAAGGAACTCACGCGTGGCGAGCACGTAACGCTGGATGATTTCACG
>JAQCNR010000291.1 GCA_028274925.1 Halovenus sp. | reverse complement strand
CGTCGTCATCGTCGTCGACAAGCGCATACGCTCGCAGCTGATGGAGCGCGACAGCGTCGAGAATATCCACAAGGCCGACGACCACATCGGCATCGCAAGCGCCGGCCACGGCGCCGACGCACGCCAACTCATCGACTTTGCCCGCCAGCGCGGCCAGGTCAACCAGCTCCGCTACGGCGAGCCAATCGCTGTCGAGACGCTCACGAAGGAGGTCACCGACTACATCCAGCAGTACACCCAGGTCGGAGGCGCGCGCCCGTTCGGTGTCGCGCTCATCATCGCCGGTATCGCCGACGGCGAACCCCCGCTCTACGAGACCGACCCGTCGGGAACCCCCTACGAGTGGCAGGCCCTCGCAATCGGGGCCGACCGCGGTGACATCCGCGGCTACCTCGAGGAGAACTACGAGGAGGGGCTCGGCCTCGACGAGGGTATCGGGCTCGCGCTGGAGGGGCTGGCGTCGGTCCAGGACGGCGGACTCACCCCGCAGGGAATCGGCGTCGCCACCATCCCGGTCGAAACCGAGCAGTTCCGCGAACTCGACGAGGACGAGCGCCGCGAGTACCTCACCGAGTTCGATCTGCTCGCCGACGAGGACGAAGAACCCGAGCGGTAACCCCGCCCGTTTCCTTCTGCGGTCGGCGCGTGCGACCACGACCGTCGACACTGATACTGTCGGCTGTAACTTCGTGGACCGATTCGGCACCCCAGGATGCCGAAATATGCCATGGGCTCACAGCCGACAGTATGAGGAGTCACAGGTGGGTTCTTTCCAGAGAGAGACTCCCGGATGCCCCTCTGTCCCGGGCGGGGCGGTCGGCGCGGCCGACCAGTTCTGCCAGACGTGTGACTCCCGCGGCCGGGTCCGCGGACAACGAGTCAGAGCCGAACTGAAAACTGCGGAGCAAACGGCGGTAACGCCTCTCAGTTGTTCACTCCTCGAGGAAAATCACAGCCCACCCCGACCGGCTCGCAGTCGCACAGCGGGTGCTCTGTGTCACCAGAGTCGGGTATTTTCTACTCGCCTGTCGTCGGCGCTGTTCACTTTGGCCGGTGTCTGCCCGCGTTCAGCCAAGCTACGTCTGGTACGTTCGAAACGAGCAGCGCCCGGAGCAGTCGCTATCGCGTCAGCGAGAAAAAGAAAAACTAAACCGGCGACCGGACAGGTACTGTCCGTCGTCTTAGAGGTCGTTGAACAGCGCCTGCACGTCGAAGATATCCACAACGCCGTCGTCGTTGAAGTCGAAGAACTCGACGTTCTCGTCACTAATATCATCGAAGTTGTTGAACAGCGCCTGCACGTCGAAGATGTCGAAGTCGCCGTTACCATCGACGTCGTTCAGCAGGCCATCACCGGTCGTGTCAGTCGCCGGTTCGCCGTTACCGGTCACGTCGATCTCCGGCGGTTCGACAGTGATGTTCGCATCATCAGTCACTAGTGCATCGTCAATTGTGATTGGACTGTCGAATGCAATGTCACTGCTGGTCTCGTGCAGCATTGCACGCAGCGTCACGTTCTCGGTGAGTGTATCGAGCTGGTCGCCCTGGGCCTCGCTGGCGTTCAGGTCGACGGTAATGTCATCGGTGTCACCGGTGACATTGCTTGAGTAGCCAACTGCGTTACTGATCGAACCA
>JAQCNR010000286.1 GCA_028274925.1 Halovenus sp. | reverse complement strand
TCACCGGCTCATCGAGCGTTAGAAGGCGTTTTCGACTGCCTTGGCGACGGTCCGGGCTTTCTCGGCTACCGCTTCTGAGAGTTCTCCTGCTTCGACTGCCGCGGCGAGTTCATCCTCGTCGACCAGTTCAGTCGTGCCGTCGGGTCGTTTGATTACGTCGACGTGTAAATCGACATAGCGGACACTGTCGGGGAAAACTTCGGCCGGGGTGCAGATGTTGACGTAGGTGCCTTTCGAGGTGCCGTCCTCGCCGCGATAGACCGTGGGATACCACCATCGTCCTTCCTCGAAGTTCGTCGTTGCCGTGTCGCCGGGGTCGCGCTGGGTGCCAAGCGCGTCGTAGCTCCCCCGAGAGCTGATTTCCCGCTCGACAGTCAGTTTGCCGTCGTCGCCGCGTTCGGTCACTTCACCGGGGCCGAGGTCGATCAATCGGCCGTCGGGCTTTCCGTGACCAATCGACACGCGGTCGCCCGTCCGCGGGCCGAACTGTTCGGTGACGACGCCGAACGGGAAATCCTCGGGGTCCGAGCCAAGGCCGGAACAGACTCCCTCGACGAAATCGACGGCCGTACTCGCTGCGTTTGCGCCCGCCTTGGTTCTGTGGTGGCCCGGCATCGTCGTCGTTACGTTGCGGCGGTGCTCGTCGAGTGCGAACCGACTGTCTCGGCCGAACCACAGCCAACAGGTCGCTCGCTGGCGCGCGTAGGCCGTCGGCGCAACGTCCGCCGCTGAGTCGGTCTCTGCGAGAGCCTCGTCAAGGCTGGTCGCTCGCTCGCCGAGGTGGTCGACAGTCGAACTCAGGTCGTCGAGGTCGGCGTGGTCGGCGACGGGTGCCCAGTCGAGTCGCCACCCCTCCGGTGGCTCTTCGGGGAGAATGTCGGCCAGTTCAGGACCGCCACCACCAGCTGTACTGCCGCGGCGCAACGTTGCCAGCCCCCCAGCAACGCGGATGTCCATGTCGAGCACCGGACGGCCATCACGCCACGGCGGTCGGCACTCAGTTACCTGCACACGGAGGCGGTCGCCCGTCTCGACGCGGCCATCGACGTTCGAGAACGGCAGGAACCCGACTGCTCCCCCGGCGGTCGGAAGTTGCTCGTCGAGAAGCGAGTCGAGACTGCGCTCGTCGGGAAGACACCGGACGAGTGCGCCGCTACCGAGCGTTTCGGTCACTTCGCCAGCGAAGACGCCGCCGCGGGGAAGGCGAGCGCGCCAGACGAGTGTATCCAGCCCTAAACCGCGGAGTCGGTCGATAGCTGCTTCGAGGTCATCCGGCTCGCCGTGGACGGTGACGCCCTGTCGGTCGTCAGTCGTCTCGATAGCGACCGTTGCTGGTCCCATCGAAAAGTCCTCGTCGAAGCGGTCTTCGATGGCTCTGGACGGTTGGACAACGTCTTCGAAAAGCGCAGTCAGCGCAGTCGTGTAGATACCGCGGACGCGGACAGTCATTGGCCGCAGGTGCGCACGGACGAGTCAAAGACCTGCCGAATCAGGCGAAGGCGTTCAGCATGAGCACGAAGATGCCGAGTAGCGTGCTGAAGGCCACCACGGTCTTCGGGTCGACGCGAACACCCCGGTCTTCCTCGGAGTCGAAATACCGAACGAGACCCGCGCTGGACATCAGTCCGCCGTCTGAGCTTGACATGAGTGTATGTCTACGACGGCCAGTAGTAAACGTTTCGACGGCGTCTCGCCGGCTCAAATCACGGCCAGCGGGAGCATCACTGCCACGCCGACGGCGATTCCCGCGGCGAGTTCAGGTTTCCCACCCGAGGGGACGTTGTCGCCCAGTTCGAGGGCTTCCGGGATGAATTCAGTCAACACGAGATAGATCATCGCGCCGGCAGCAAAGCCGAAACCGAAGGGGAGAAAATCACGAGCAACGCGAACGAACGCGAAGGCCATGACAGCACCGATTGGCTGGGGGAGACTGGAGAAAATCGCCCACCAGACCATCCGTGGTTCGGAGACGCCCATCGAACGCAACGGAATCGAGATTGCCGTCCCCTCTGGGATGTTGTGAATCGAGATGGCGACGGTCATGAACACAGCGAGGACGGGAACAGTCAGTCCGAACAGTTGGAGCCCACCTTCGAGGCCAAGGTCTGCGAAGGAGACGCCAACCGCGACACCCTCCGGGAAACTGTGGACCGTCAGAATACCGAGAATCAACAGCAGTTTCGTGAAATCGGCCTCTTCGTACTGTCGTGGGTGCACCTCGACATCGACGAGTATCTCGTGGGCAACGACGACAAGAAGCACTCCAACGGCCATGCCGGCGGCAATCTCGAGTGGACCGCCCGCTGCGAGTCCTTCGTCAACTAGCCCGAACAGCGACGCTGAAACCATGATTCCC
>JAQCNR010000122.1 GCA_028274925.1 Halovenus sp. | reverse complement strand
ACCGAGGGCCTCGGTTCCCATTACAGCGCTAGTAACTGCTTCGATAGCGATGTGAAACGAACGCTCGCCAACAACTGGGAGCGGATGAATACGGAGTGGGAACTTGTTCGAGAAGACAGTGTCTTCCATCTCGGTGCCGAAGTCGTGATCTCCGACTTCGCGACCGAACATCCGGACGGACGACAAGCAATGAGAGATCACACGCGCTCTCGCTCTCAGCGGCCGTGCCTTCCTCCTGATTGGTCCACAGATGGGAGGATGAGAGTCTGCTCCGTAAAGAACGATCTATCGAGTCGACGCCACAGCAGCACTTCGTGAGTGTGGATACGCTATACAGAGCAGTTCTGTACGTAGGGAAGCGGTCCTCATCGTTGGAATTTCAAATATGGCTCACACTCAAGCGAGGATTCTCACGGTCGGAATCAGAGTATTACACATTATTATCAGGCGGTGGTGCAGAAGTTCTCACAAGGAAGCGGTAGGACGAATCTGATGTGTCCAAGACCAGCTCCGTCCTATCAAGTAACGGTACGGTCGAATTGGTTTTCAAAACACTGGAGACAGAGACAAAGGCACTATTCGAACACCTTGATCTGTCGTTTCTCACTGACTATCCCGTGTTCGCCCCCGATCTGAGGGGGCGAGCACGGGTTCACGAGCCACCAGAACTCCTGAAAGGTGTCCTTCACTGCTTCTACCACGATATCTACGGTCCTCGTCCGATGGCGCGGGAACTCCACAACGAGGATGTTTGGCGACAGTGTGGCTCCGAGAGTCCGCCGTCCCGGCGGACACTCTCCCGGTTCATCACAGACTTCGAACTCGTCGCCAAAGACGTATTCATCGAGTTGGTCCATGAGCTTGCCGAGCAGGTGCCGCTCGGCAAGCTCTTCCGCATCGATGGGACAGATATCCCGGTTGATCAGCGTGACGAGGACGCCGACTGGAACTACGACCACGCAGAAGACGACTATTACTACGGCTACGGCTGCTGTGTCGTCACCGCCGCAGACAATATACCGGTCGCAGCAGCGTTCACTCCGGCGAAGAAAGTTGACGAGGAGACGGCGATGCGCGTCACACGTGACGCGCTCGCCGTCGACACTCCACGCTGGTTCCTCGGTGATTCAGAGTTCGATATGCTGGGGTGGCACGACTGGCTGCTGGGGCAGTCAGTCGTGCCGATAGCGCCGTACAACCCACGGAATACAGACGATCCACCAGACATAGAATATCGCGTCGAGAAGCGGATCAAAGAACACAGCGACACAGTTCGTCTCTGACAACGCCAGCTCGATGAGACGTATGCAGAACGCTCACGGGTTGAAACAGCTATTGGCGTCTGTAAGGACCTTGGCCTCGGGACCCCGCGGGTCCGAGGCCGAATACGCGTTAAGTCACACGTCTTCATCGCTCTTTGCCTACGATTGGCCGTTGCACTCGCCAATCACCATCGAGGAAACGATGTCGCCAGCCCAACCATCACGCTATGAGAACAGTTCTGCACCACCGCCCAATCAAATAATTAATGCACTGAGGGACCTTTCAGAAACTGTCATAGGGAAGAACGTCGGCTGTCTTGACAGAACAGCGCGGCTCGCCCTCGGTCACATCCTCATTGTGGTTGGCGTCGCAGTAGCAACAGGCTATCTTGACATCGGGTTCACGGGAACGCTCGGGCTGGCAGTCGCCGCACTCGTCCTCGTCGCCGGGGCAATCTTCGTCGTTACCGGAACGACGCAGAGGTGTACGGCAAACCAGGTCGCCAGGATCAACACGCACAACAAGCAGAACTGATGGACGCAGGATACCTGTCGTCGGCAATATCGACGATGCGGCTTTACGGGAGCCTTATACCGGTCGTCTCCGGGGGGTGCTCAGTGTATCAATCGGTAACCGGACCGGTGATGACTGGGAGTGCGTGGGTGATGGCAACCGTGGGTGTAATTGTCATCGCTCACGGAGTCGTTCTCCTGATCCCTGCAGTTGATCGCCTCGGAATGACGAGTGGGCCACTTATCATCACCTACGCGGTAGTGACGCTCCTCAATCAGGGGCTTGTTATGACCGCTGAATGGATGAGTGGCGAAATGAGCGCCGGCATGAGGTCCGGTATGGACGGTAGGATGACAACTGGTAGGATGGGTGTCGACGGAGGCATGATCGCGATCGCCGTCCTGATGCTTGTAAGCGGAGTCGCCACGACCGTCCGACGGGACATGGTTCACTCGAAATCGTCTTTGACCGCTCGGAACGAAGTGACGAACTGATTTTGCGGAATCCCAATGGGAGTTCTCGTCGTTGCATACACGACCATCCCGGACAGGTTGTCTGGTATCCGCCGACCGTACTAGTCCAAGGCAGTGGCATTCGAAGGCGATACGACACGGACCGACTCCGGTCGCTGACCGCACCCCGTACGGTCCTGTGTAGACGGGTGCGACCTGAGATTGAGCCGCCCGACCGCGGTTCCGCTTGTCGCTCGCCAAACTAAGTTACTTGTACTATTACAATTGACTCTACGGCGATGGCAGGCGAGCAACTCGCGCTCACGATACTGATGGGTATCGTCCTATTGGCAGTCGCTGGCTTCCTCTCCCGAGTCACGGACTGGCGGTCATATGCACCCGGGGCGACCACAACGGGGGGAGCCACCGGTGGTGCCGCACACACCGAGAAACCTGGTGGTGTGTTCCGCTGGCTCACCACGGTTGATCACAAGGACGTTGGCATCCTCTACGGTGTTTACGCGGTCATCGCGTTTGCGTGGGCCGGAGTGGGAGTACTAGTGATGCGTCTCGAACTGCTCACCCCAGCGCAGGATCTTATTGGCGCGCAGTTCTACAACGGGCTGCTGACGAGCCACGGCGTCACGATGCTGTTGCTGTTCGGGACACCGATTCTGGCGGCGTTCTCGAACTACTTCATTCCATTATTGATCGGGGCCGACGATATGGCGTTCCCGCGAATCAACGCCATCGCGTTCTGGCTGCTCCCACCGGGCGCGCTGCTGGTATGGGCCGGCTTCTTTCTGGGGCCGCTAACGGGAGGCGCCATCGCGCCATCCCAGACCTCGTGGACGATGTACACGCCGCTCTCGGTCCAGCAGGCGAACCCGGGCGTAGACCTGATGATGCTCGGCCTCCACCTAACGGGGGTTGCCGCGACGATGGGGGCGATCAATTTCATCGCGACCATTTTCGTCGAGCGTGGCGACGAGGTGAACTGGGCGAATCTGGACATTTTCTCGTGGACCGTCCTCGTCCAGTCCGTCCAGATCCTGTTCGCGTTCCCACTGCTGGGGAGCGCGCTCATCATGCTGTTGCTGGACCGGAACTTCGGAACCACCTTTTTCGCGGTCGATGGCGGGTCACCTATCCTCTGGCAGCACCTGTTCTGGTTCTGGGGCCATCCTGAGGTGTACATCCTCATCCTACCGGCGATGGGAATCGTCTCGTGGATTCTGCCGAAGTTTTCCGGGCGGAGGCTGTTCGGCTTCAAATTCGTCGTCTACTCCACCATCGCCATCGGGGTCCTGTCGTTCGGCGTTTGGGCCCACCACATGTTCTCCTCGGGCATCGACCCGCGAATTCGGGCCTCGTTCATGGCCATCACGCTGGCCATCGCCATCCCAACGGCGGTGAAAGTGTTCAACTGGATTACGACGATGTGGAACGGCAAGCTCCGGCTGACGACACCGATGCTGTTCTCGATTGGCTTCATCTCGAACATCATCATTGGCGGTATCACAGGTGTCTTCCTCGCCGCCATCCCTGTCGACCTCGTGCTCCACGACACCTACTATGTCGTCGGGCACTTCCACTACTTCCTGATGGGAGGGACCGTGTTCGCGGTCTTCGCGGGAATCTATTATTGGTTCCCGCTCATGACAGGTCGGATGTATCAGCGTAAGCTGGCGAAGATTCACTTCTGGCTCACCATGGCCGGGGTCAACTTGACCTTCTTTGCGATGCTGATTATGGGCTACATGGGAATGCCACGACGGTACGCTAGCTACCAAGTCGATGGCGCCATCGCGCCGCTCGCCCAGCTGACGACACTTCATCAACTCGCCACCGTCGGCGCGTTCCTTCTCGGGGTCGCACAGTTCGTCTGGCTCTGGAACATGGTGCAGTCGGCCCGAGAGGGACCACTACTAGAGACGCCGGATCCCTGGAACCTGAAGGACGACGGTATGTTCGGCCGGGACTTCCAGTGGCTGGAGGCCAAACGCCTCGCCGCTGACGGTGGCCAGACCGACAGCCGAAGCCACCCAGCGGACCGTTCAGACGGCGACACTCATGCTCAGTCGGGAGCCGAAAATATAGAGCCCAGCGAGGCAGACACCCCCCCGATCGCCGCCGTTCGCCGTATCGAGGACTGAAAGCCGCAAGGCGACCACCCGTTGCGAGAGCTCGCACTCCCAGTCATATTCCATCACGGTACCGACGGCGTGATGAACGCGTTCATTGAGCACCAGTGACTCGTTTCTGGGCGCCCTACTGCTCGCTTGACGACGAGTTCGAACACAGGGACCACACGGCCATGTTTTAGACGCTGTAGAGAATGACTCACTCCGGTGAACTAACGACCCCCGGAGACGAGAGCTGAGTAGTGTGCTATCTCGTCTTTCCCGTTTTACAGACCGCCTCGTAGCGTCGGCCAAACGTGCTGTATCAGGGAATCCTGACCTGG
>JAQCNR010000280.1 GCA_028274925.1 Halovenus sp. | reverse complement strand
GCACCGGTACAGAGACGTATGGCTGACCGTGGGCTCGACGCCTGGACTGAAGACCGCACAGCTCGTGAGCGCGTCAGAGAGATTGCGACGACGCTCACAGAACCGCGTTCTGTCGAGTGGGTGCGCAAACAGGCACAGGTCTCCTCGTGGCAGACGGCCAAAGACGAACTGGAGATGCTCGTCGAGTTCGGGCAGGTGGAGGCCGTCGACGGCGACGACGGAAACACGAAGTACGCACCGAACTACCAGTTGCGGTATTTCACCGAGGTGACGGAGGCAATCAACGAACACACTCGCGAAGAACTCCGAGAAGAAATCGCCGCAATCCAGGCGGACATTGACAACTGGAAAGCGGAGTTCGGTGTCGATTCGCGCGGCGAACTGGAGTCGACGCTAACCGAGGAGACAGACAGCGAGGCGGTCCAGCAGCGCAACCGAGTACTCCGGACGTGGGAGCAGTACGAGGACAACAAGCGTCTGCTCAGCCACGCGCTGGAACTGTATGACGACGCGCGTGAACTCTACAGCGGCGGAGATGGGTCGTCGAATTCGCCAGTCTCACTCTCGTAGCCGATGATATTTTTCGCAAGCCGGGCGAATCTCGATAAGCGGACGCTGCTCACTCGCGTCCACAACTGGCTCCAGACCCAGGCCGACGAAGACGGGCCAGTCGAAGCAGTCTGGTACCGTCCGTCCAAACTGAACAAAAGCGAGGTTCGGGCCACAGTACAACCAGAGGTGTTTCTCCAGACCACGTATCCCGTCGCCGAGGCGGAATTGCAGGTTTCGTTCGACTTCCCGCAGGGCCGGGAGCACGACTACTACCAGATTCAGTGGGTCGAATCAGACCGGGACCTCATGATTGGCTGGCATCAAGACGAGACGCATCCGGACCTCGGCGAGTGTCATCTCCAAGTCGACTACCGCGGAGAAACCGTCCAGCGAGAGGCGGCCACGTTCATCGACGAACACCCGCTGAACGTCTTCGACCAGCGGTTAGACCATCTCGTTGTGGCACTCGACGCGCTGAGGTGGGAAGATGGGGTTCCGAGACTTCCAGAGCAGGGAGGGCGAACGTAGTGAGGTCTCCAGCAAGCGAGCGGTAAGCGGAGCGCACCGCGAGCAGGGAGAATCTCGGAAACGTGAGCGGGGAGGAACGACCCGCGAACACCGGCTCGAGCACTCATCCGCCGAGCAACAGGCCCAAACGAGAGCCGTGAGAAGACCAGCTATGGATGAGGACGCACACGACCAAGACAGTCCCGAACGCACGCCAACGGTCGCTTGCTCGCGCTGCAACCACGAGTGGGACCTCGAATACGAACTCGAAGAGTTACACGCGGGCAACAGCGCCGTCGAACAGTTCGCGATGGACCATTACCGCCACACGGGCCACTATCCCGACGACGTGACGCCGTTTCGCGTCGACTGTCAGCAGTGCCCGCAGGGCGAGCAGTTTCTCTCGGAGCGACCGGCGCGGCGGTTCGCCAAAACCCACGCCCGACACACCCGCCACGCTGTCGAACTCACGACACCAGACGAAGACACAGAGACTGTCCAGCAGGAGTGAC
>JAQCNR010000265.1 GCA_028274925.1 Halovenus sp. | reverse complement strand
TCACCGTCAGCGGCTACGTCGACCTCACCTGTCCGACGGGTGACGGCGTCGACAGCGTCCAGGAGGCGTTGCAGGCCGCCGTGGGTAACGGTGAAAGTCCCGTGAGCGCCGACGGCTCGAACGGGACGTCGGAAGACGGGTCTTCCGGTATTCCCGACGAAGTCGAACTGAAAGTCACCTACGTCGGCGCGCCAGAGTACCGTATCGAGGTGCAAGCGCCCGATTACAAGACCGCCGAGGACCAACTCGAAGCCAGCGCCGCCCGCGCTTCCGAGGCCATCGAGGCCCACGGCGGAATGGGCGAGTTCCACCGCGAACGCCGCTCCGACGACGAATAATCGGATGAAATCTGACATTCACGTCTGTTCTGACTGGCGCTCGACACACGACCGACCAGTCTATACGCTCGGGACAGCGTGCCCGGAGTGTGGTGCCGAGGCGGTGAACAGTGCGCCGGCCCCATTCTCGCCGACCGACCGGTACGGAAAGTACCGACGCGCTCTTAAGCGGCGCAACCGCGAATAACTGTATGGACGAGTTCGAGGTCGAGGCAGTTGCGGAACCGGACTTAACAGAGCCAGTCTTTGTCGAAGGGTTGCCCGGCGTCGGCCACGTCGGGAAATTGGCCGCCGAACATCTCGTCGAGGAACTTGACGGCGAGCTGGTTCGACGGGTCTACTCCACACACTTGCCGCCACAGGTTAGTGTCGATGAGGGCCGCACACAACTGGCGAGTGCAGAGATTCACGCCGTCTCCGTCGATGATGTTGACCTGCTGGTACTGACCGGTGACCACCAGGCACAGGATACCGTTGGCCACTACGGCCTGACAGACGAAGTGCTCGACATTGCCGAGGAGTTCGACACACAGCGCGCCTTTGCACTCGGTGGTGTGCCAACAGGCGAACTCATCGAGGAGTACGATGTCATCGGGGCCATCAACGACGACGACCAGCGCGAGGAACTCGAAGATGTCGGGGTGGAGTTCCGCGGCGACGAACCTGCCGGCGGGATTGTTGGCGTCAGTGGGCTGTTGCTGGGACTGGGCGAGCGCCGGGCCCTCCCGGCGGCCTGCCTGATGGGCGAGACCAGCGGCTATCTGGTCGATCCAAAAAGCGCACAGGCAGTGCTCGAAGTCCTGCAGGAAATTCTCGGCTTCGAGGTCGATTACAGTTCGCTGGAGGACCGCGCCGACGAGATGGAAGAAGTTGTGCGCAAGATTCAGGAGATGGAACAGGGAACCCCGGCACCGTCGGACGAGGACCTGCGGTACATCGGCTGAAACCGAGTTTTGTGAGCGATTCAGGAACTGTTCAGGTTGCCGCCGTCGACGACGATTGATTCGGCGCTGACGTACGACGACAGGTCACTGGCGAGAAAGACACAGACGCCAGCCACATCTTCTGGCTCGCCGAACCGACGCAGCGGAATCATCTGTTTCAGTTGCTCGCCCTCCTCAGTGCCGACAACTGGCTGGTCCTCGACAGTCATCGCCGTCTCGATGACGCCGGGGTGGACTGCGTTCACTCGAATCCCGTCGGGCCCGAGTTCGTTTGCCAGTGCGTAGGAGAACAGCCGAGTGCCACCTTTTGCCGCCGAGTACGGCGTGATTCCGCCGTAGCCGTTCATCCCGGCGACACTCGACATGTTGATCATACTGCCGCCGTTGCCGTGTTCGATCATCTTCAGTGCGGCCGCCTTCGCACCGTGGAAGACGCCCGTGAGGTTGATGTCCATCAACTGCTGGTACTCCTCGAAATCGAGTTCGACCAGTGGGCCTTGCGGGCCAACGATGCCCGCGTTGTTTACCATCACGTCGATGCCGCCGAACTCCTCGGCGGCCTCCACTGCCGCGACGCAGTCGTCGTACTCGGTCACGTCGCACTGTACGAAGGTGGCGTCACCACCCTGTTCGGTAACCATCTCGTGGGTCGGCGTTCCCCCTTGCCGTGGTTCAGATTGGATGTCAGCGATGACGACTGCCGCGCCGTGCTCGGCGAACGACTCTGCGATTGCTCGCCCGTTCCCACTTGCGCCCCCCGTAATGACGGCTGTCTTTCCAGTTAGTAGCGCCATGTGGAGTGCTACCAAGGTTCAGTACTAATAGCTATGGTAAGGACTCACGCGAGGAAAACCGAAGAAAACGGAGACGTTACGCGATTAGCTGGCCTTTGCCGCGCTCAACCTTGATGCGACACGGCGGCGTAATCTTGTTGTACGCACGTCGGTAGGCTTCCTTGACAACCTCGGCCTGGTCGACGTCGCAGTAGGCGGTGAACAGTCGCTCGCCGGCCTGAATTCTGGCGGCCGTGCTGACGATTTTCCCGAAGGACTGACGCATTCCGTCAGAGACACGGTCCGCACCCGCTCCGGTCGCCTGTTTGTTCTCTCGGAGGACTTGGTGTGGGAACTTCCGGAGCACCATCTTGTAGTTGTGCTCGCCGAGTTCCTGAATCAGGTAGCGGTTCGCAGAGAGCCGTGAGGCTTCGAGCGAACCGTGGCGAATCTGGACTGTCTCCTCGACGACCAGCGAAATCTGGACCGGGTAGTCGTCGGGGTCCTTGTTTCGGTCGCCCATCTGGTGCTGTGCAATTTTCGAGCCGGGAATACCAGTGATGTACTCCCGTCGAGTGTACGCGGGCTTGTCGATGTCCCGGTACATCGAGGCAGGTTTCTCGGACATAGTTTGCTCTTAGGGGAAGGTGGCCAACAGCGAGGATAAAGCCTTCGGAGTCGGCCTGTCGCTGGCCACAGCCCCACATCATAATTGTTCGACAATTGAACATATCGGTGACAGTGCACTCACTACCCTGCTTATGTTCAGAGAGGCCCAACCTATGTGTATGAATATGCTCGTCGACGGCGAGTGGCGCACAGACGCCTACGAATCGACCAACGATGACGGGAAGTTCGAGCGCTCGGAGACCTCGTTTCGAGACTGGATTCGCGACGACCCGGACGCCCGATTCCAGCCCGAGGCCGGTCGGTATCACCTCTACGTCTGCAACGCCTGCCCGTGGGCCCACCGGACGATGCTGGTTCGCAAACTGAAAGGACTGGAGGACGCTATCAGCATCGATTACGTCGACCCCTACCGCGGCGAGGGTGGCTGGCAGTTCACCCCCGACAAGGACGGCTGTACGACCGATTCCGTCAACGGCAGCGACTACCTCCGAGAGGTCTATCAGGCAGCAGACCCCGACATGACCGGTCGCGTCACCGTGCCGGTGCTGTGGGACAAACAGGAAGGAACCATCGTCAACAACGAATCGAAGGAAATCCTGCGGATGCTCGACACCGAGTTCGACGATGTTGCGACCCGCGATGTCGACCTCTACCCCGAGGGCTATCAGGAAGAGGTTGACCAGATTATCGAGGACATCTACGAGCCAATCAACAACGGTGTCTACCGGACTGGCTTCGCCACGTCACAGTCGGCCTACGACGAGGCCGTCGAGGAACTGTTCGACGCCTTGGACCACTGGGACGAGGTGCTCGCTGACCAGCGCTATCTCGCCGGTGACCGACTCACCGAGGCGGATATCTGTATGTTTACGACACTGATTCGGTTCGACCAGGTCTATCATACGCACTTCATGTGCAACAAAAAGCAGATCCAGCAGTACGACAACCTCTGGCCGTATCTGCGAGACCTCTACCAAACTGATGGCGTTGCTGAGACGGTCAACATGGACCACATCAAGGAACACTACTACACGACCCACCCCGATGTGACGCCAACGCGACTCATCGCTGCTGGCCCCGACCTCGATTTCGCGGCCGACCACGACCGCGACGAACTGCCCGGCGACCTGCCGGAAGCGCTCCTCGCCTGAGTCATTCAGTGAGCGCCGCCCGCAGTTTGCCATCTTGCTCGGCGAACGGAAAGACGAGTCCAAGCACTGCCCCGTAGAGGACGTGCCAGGCCAGTAGCGTGCCGGTCACGTAGGGCATCGTCGGGGGATCAGACAGGCCGACAAACTGTGTCCACGCCGGCAGAACGAAGCCTGTCGCCATCGCCGCTAACACGACACCGAAAATCACCCCGGCGACGACACTTTTCCAGAGCCACCGGGTCAGACCCATAATTCCCGGGTCCGAGAGCACACCTGCAAACAGGACGCCGAACAGCGTCCCGTGGACGAGGTGAGCGCCAATTCCGACTGCCATCGACCCTTCCAGTCCGTACATTCCGGCGATGGTATCACTGAACAGCGACGCCTCGACTGGCAGAATGACCGCCATCGTCGACACCGTCGCCACGGCACCGGCCAGCGCTCCCCCACGCCACGCTGCCGGCGCGTCGAACTCCGATTGCTCGTCGACATCCCGCCCGTAATAGTCCTTGATTGCCATGCTTTGGCATATCATACAGTTCGAGAAATAAAATAATTAATCATGATATATACGGCCGGTCAGCCCCGCCCCACCTTCGCCGACCGAATTAAGAGCTAGCCCTTCGTGGCAGCAGGTATGAGCGAAGGGGAACTCAATCCACAGACAGAAGCGCTTCTGGAGACACTCGGTGCTGGCATCACGCCGCCGACGTTCACACTGTCGGTCCCAGAAGGCAGGGAGATGCTCGACGAACTGTTCGTCGACCCCGACCCAGAACCGGTCGGCGAGGTAATGGACACCGAGATTCAGGGGCCAGAAGGCCCCATTCCGCTGCGTATCTACGCACCCGACGGTCAGGGACCACATCCGGTGTTGGTCTTCTTCCACGGCGGGGGCTGGGTCCGAGGCTCACTCGAGGGCTACGACGGCCTCTGTCGCAGACTCACGAACCGTGCCGACGCAATCGTGGTTTCGGTCGATTACCGCCGCGCGCCAGAACATCCGTTCCCGGCCGGCTTCGAGGACTGTTATGCCGCGACAGAGTGGGCCGCGGAGTACGCGGCGGACCTCGGCGGCGACCCGGACAGAATTGCTGTCGGCGGCGACAGCGCGGGCGGGAACCTGACTGCTGCGGTGACGCTCGCTGCTCGTGACCGAGATGGCCCCGAGTTGGACCATCAGGTGTTGACCTACCCGGCGGTCAACTCACCGTCGGTGCGGTGGTTCGACTCCTACGACGAGAACGAGTCGGGCTATCTGCTCGAACTCGACAGCGTGACGTGGTATCTCGACCAGTACGTCGACGACGCCGACCACGGCAACCAGTACGCCTTCCCGTTGCGGGCGCGGGACCTCTCCGGCCTGCCGCCGGCGACAGTCATCACTGCGGGCTTCGACCCGATCCGAGACGAGGGAATTGCATACGCCGACAGACTCGCCGAGGACGGCGTCGATGTCGAGCATATGCACTACGAATCACAGATTCACGCCTTCGTCAGTCTCTACGAACATCTCGACCACGGTGTCGAAGCAATCGACCGGATTGGCGAGCAACTGCGGACGACTTTCGAGTAATCGCCGATTACCAGTAGTACTCTCATTCCGAACGCGATTATTGTCCATTTACTAAAGTGTGTTCCACGTTGCGTGCAGGTACCACTATACAATGAACGCACGACCAGAGGACGCACTCGGAAGGGGAGAGGTTGAGCGTCAGGCGGCAACTAATGATAACCCCCGGGGGTCATCGCTGGACCGGGACAGCGACCGACAGTACATCTGTCTCGACTGTGACCAGCAACTGGATTCGTTTACGATGGAGTGTCCGAACTGTGGGGGACAGCAGTTTCAAACGACGGTTCCTGGAATCAGCAGTCCGGCTAAACCGACAGGATACGATATCTTCGGGACGATGCTTGCGCGGTTCAATCCGTACATCCCACGTTAGTCGTCGGCTGTTGCCTGCTGTCGCAACGATTCGGGGTCGACCGGCGCGAAGTTGACGACCGACTCGAACGCTTCGAGCGGGAACCGGTCGCCACTCGTGATACCACGCGCTTCTTTGTCTGCGAGTTCACGGTCGATAAAGCGTTCTGCAACGAGCGCTAGCCGTCCGTTGCCGTCCGCTAACTCGTCCTGTGCTTCCTCCAGCAACAGCGCTGCGGTGAACACGTCGAAAATGTAGTTCGACAACCGCTTGGCGCTCAACTGTGCGTAGTCGCCGTCAGCAGTCGCGAGTTCACCCAGCGCCTGGGTCAACTGCTGGTACTCTGACTCGACAACCTCGGCATGCTCGGTCAGTGCGGGATGCTCAATAGCGTCGAGGCGCTCTCGCATCACCTGCATGAACGGTTCGTGTGCGTTCTCGCGTTCGAGTGCGCGCAACACGTCCAGCGCGAGGATGTTCTCGGTGCCCTCCCAGATAGGCAAGACCTGCGCGTCACGGAGCAGGCGGTTGGTCACGAACTCGTCGACGTAGCCGTTGCCGCCCTGAATCTCCATCGCATAGGAGGCGGTATCGATGGCCAGTCGCGCGGTTCGGAGTTTCGCAATCGGGAGGAGGAGTCGCATCAGTCGGTAGCTCTCGTCAGCGTCCTCCCCATCGTTTCGTGCCTGTTCGCGCTCGCCGAACAGCCGTGCCGCCTCGAACGTGAACGCCGTCGCAGCCTCGTGGTCGACAGTCATATCGACCAGGTCGCTGCGCATCAGCGGATACTGGTCAATCGTCTCGCCGAAGGCTTCGCGGTTGGCGGCGTGAATCTTGCTCTCAAGCAGTGCACGCGCGATGATTCCACAGGCACCCGTCGCATTCGAGAGTCGTTCGAGGTTCAGCATCTCTGTCATCTGCTTGAACCCATTTTCCTCCTCGCCGACGAGGAAGCCTTTCGCACCCTCCAGTTCGACCTCTCCGGTGGGGACTGCAGTCGTCCCGAGTTTGTCCTTCAGCCGTCGGTACAGTTGGTCGTTGACCGCGTCGGCTGGCGGTGGCCCGTCGAAAGAGTCCCGTTTGCCCTTCGTCATCACGCCGCTGTCAGGGTCACCGTGGGGCACCAGAAACATCGACAGGCCCTTGGTGCCCTCGGGGGCGTCGGGCGTGCGGGCAAGGACGAGCGTTCCCTCGGCGTCGACGTTCGAGCAGAACCACTTCTCGCCGGTCAACCGCCAGTAACCCGCTTCCTCGTCGTACTCCGCAGTCGTCTCGTTGGCACCGACATCGCTACCACCCTGCTCTTCGGTGAGGAACATCGCCCCCTCAATCATCTCCTCGTGCTCGCGGCTGGTCAGCGCCTCGAAGTACTCTGAGAGGTCGCCGTCGTCGAACTGTTCGAGGACGTGTGCCGCCCCCGCGGTCATCGCAACCGGACAGCCAAAACCGGTGCCCTCGGCGTAGGTGAGCAGGTAAAACATCGAGAGGAAGTGTGTCAGCGGCAGTGGTTCCTCCCGGTCCGGCGGCGTCTGGAAACAGTCGGCAATCAGCCCGGACTCGTAGACGAGTCGTTCGTTCTCGAACTGCTCGGCTGGGTATCGCACGAAGTTCTGGATATCGCCGTGTTTGTCGTAGGTGTGTAGTTCCGGGCCGTGTTTGTCGATATAATCGGCGTTGTCGGCGACAACCGAGCCGATAATCTCCCCCAGTTCTTCGAGTTTCGGCTCGGCCCACTCGAAATCCGCGTCGTCGTAAATTCGCTTGATTTCTCGCTGTGCTGTCTCGTCAACCCCCCAGTAGTTCAGGTGTCTCCCCTCCTCGTACTGGCTGTAATCCTGACCGTGTGCCATACTGTATACTATCCCATTACCCGCATAAACCTTGTCGCGTCCCTGTCCGGCAGTGTAAAAACAGCCTGTTTCAGCCCTGCAGGGCCGAGTCTTCGATATCTGCGACGTACTCTTCGAGCGTCGTGTCCTCAACAGCGATGTCACGGTCGGCGAGGCGCTGTTCGAGCAGTTCGGGGACGTGATACTCGTAGTACCCACGGCCCGCGTGCTGGATGAGTCCCGTCGTCCGAAGGCGGCGGTTGTGCGCGTAGGCGTCGGTTCTGGTTCCGTCTCCACCAGCCGAGAAGTGGGCGTTCAGTGGAGTTTCTGGCCCGGTCTCGCGGTAAAATTCGAGCATCTTCCGGGTCTTCGTCGCCAGTCCCGAAATGTCGGCTTTCAGTTCGCGGACGACCAGTTCCGCGTCCTCGCTCTCTGTTGCGCTGGTCTGCTCTGTCCCATCGGCGTCGATGAACTGGGTGTCTCGTCGGACTGCATTCTGAGACTCGCCGTCGCTTCCAGAGGCCATCTCCGTGACTGAGTTGAGCGCTTCCAGCACGGCGTCAGCGCTGAACTCGCTTGCTGCGCCGTTGGCAGCGACCGCACCGCCGTCTGCCGAGGCAACCTCGCCGTCAGTGGTCCACGCAGTTCCGTCGTCCTCGTGCCCTTCGCTTTCGCCCTCTGATTCACTCTCCTCGTTGCTCTCGCCGAAGCCAGCCATTGGGTCCTCGTCGGCAGACTCGGCCAGTCCCTCGAAGGCATCATCGTCGAAGCCGTTGCCCTCGGCGAACGCCTCGCCGAAGCCACCGTCATCGTCTGCTGCGGCTCCGTCGCCGTTCGTGGTCGTGTCTGGCTTGAGTTCTGGGCCGCTGTCGAGGTCAGGCGCAGTCGTCTTTCCGTTTCCGCGGCGGCGCTCGCGTTCGGTTCGGCCGGGCTGAGCGCCGTTGACTTCCTCAACCAGTGAGTCGACGAACTGCTCGGCCATTCGGCTCAGGTCCCGGGCGTCCTGCAGTTCGCGTTCGAGTTCAGCAATACGAGAGTTCTTGCGGTCCAGTTCCTCGCGCAGTTCCTGAATTTCGTTCTCTCGTTGCTGTTTTTCGTCGCTGATATCCTCCAGTTCGGAGACGAGGTCGTCGCTGACACTTTTCAGTTCGGGACGCTCGAAATCTTCCAGCCCCGGCGTTGCGCCGGCGTCGAAGGTCTGTTTGCGGAAAAACTGGACGCGCTGGATCGTCTCCGCCCAGTCGGTCATCAGGAACCCCTCGCCGTCGTCCAGATCCTCCACTGCGTCGGCGTAATCGTTGTCGAGAATCCGCCCGACAACCTTGGTGTCGTTGTTCCACGTCAGCCGGTGCCACAGCAGCCAGTCACACTGTGTGATGAAATCTTTCTTCACGTCGGCTGGTCGCTGGCTGATGCCACAGATTCCGAGGCCGTGTTTCCGCCCGCGCTTGCCGATTTTGATGAGCATCCGCCCACACTCGCCGACAGAGCCATTTTCTGGGATATACTCGTGAACCTCTTCGACCAGCAGGAGAAACGGCTGTTTCTGCTTTTTTGCCTTCGCGAAGAGGCTTCGGGCAACGGCAGTCAGGACTGCCTCAGCCTCAGATTCGTCGAGATAGCTGGAGATATCGAGAATGATGGGCACGTTCTGTTCGAGTGCCAGCGACGCCAGTTTCTCGGCGTGGTCGGCGCTGATCTGGATGTCGCACTCCTCGTCGGCCCCGGCGTGGAGAATTTCGTACTCTTCTTTGAGGCCGTAGTACTCGCCGTCGATGTCGACAATCAGCAGTCCGAAGCCGTTGTCGAGCAGTTTCTCGGCGACGACGCTCGCGGAGTTCGATTTGCCACTGCCGGATTTGCCGGTGACGAACCCGCGGCCGGTCAGCAGTTCGACGACGGGTAACGATACCTCGGTGCCCGTCTCTCCCGCGCCGCCGAATCCGGGGCTTCGCTCGGCAACTGTGATCTGTTCCGTCTCGCTCATACAGGGACTACTGCAGTGACGATTCATAACTCTCCGTCAGACAGATGGCGGACAGCCCCAGAAACGCGGATAAACTGATAAACCCGGGGAGGTCCGAGAGAAATGTGATGGACCCCGGGACACGCAACGCCCTCCTGATCACCGCCGTTGCGATTCTCGCCCTCGGCGTCGCGGCGGCGACGCTGTCGACGACCACTCAGCCCGAAAGCGACGGCTCGGGCGGCGGTGGCGGATTCGGCCCCCAACCGGGACTCCCGAACGTGGACTTCGACCCGCCGGAACCGGCTGAGACTGGTCCTGCACCGCTGTTTTCGCTGATTCTTGCGACGCTGCTGTTGCTCTCGGTGCTTGGAGCACTCATCTATGCCATCCTCTACCGCCGACAGACCGCAGCGGTCGTTGCAGTTGGCCTGCTGGTCATCCTCGTCGCGTGGCTCCTCCTCCAGTTACTCGGCGGCGTCAACGGGTCGGGCGGATTTGGCTTTGGATTCGGTGGGTTTGGCGGTTCTGGTGACGGCGGGTCGAGTATGGACAGTACCGTTCAGCCAGCACAGCTACTCGCGCTCGTGTTCGTCGTCGCCGCGTTAGCCGTGGCTGGCTTCTATCTCTTCGGCACACGGGACTCGCCGGAGTCGACAGCAGAACCCGAGGTGGAACCCAGTAGCGACGAGGAGATGGCAGAAGTCGGTGCCATTGCTGGCCGCGCCGCCGACCGTATCGAAACTGCAGCAGAGACCGATCCACTCGACAATCAGGTGTATCAGGCCTATCGCGAAATGACCGACCAGCTCGATATCGACCACGCCGAGTCGACGACACCTCGCGAGTTCGCCGACGCGGCCGCTGCCCGCGGGATGGCCGCCAGCGATGTCGCCGCGCTGACCGACCTCTTCGAGGAGGTGCGCTACGGCGGGTTCGACCCGACCGCTGACCGTGAGGACGAGGCCACACGCACGCTTCGCCGAATCGAACAGAGGTACGCCGATGAGTAACCGCTGGTACTACCTCGTGGGGCTGGTGCTGTTTGCTGGGGCAGTCGTCGAACTGTTCGCGCCGAATACGCTTGGACTGCCCGTCAGCAACGCAACGGCCGCCGTGGTTGGGGTTGTTGCCCTGCTGTACGCGGTGTCGATGCTTCTGTCCCAGCGTGGTCGGCTGGTCACGTTTGCCGCCACACCCGATGTCGAACTCAGGCGGCCAACAGTCGTCCCCGGTGAGCGAATTGACGATGTCGTGGAAAGCTTCTCGGACGCAACCGCGTATGGTCGCTCGCCGGCCGCGTTGCGGTCTGGCTTCGAGCGCATCGCAGTGGCAGTACTGACTCGATACGGGAGCTACTCGGAAGACGAAGCCGAGGCTGCAGTCGAAGACGGGAGCTGGACAGACGACCAGACAGTCGGAAAATATCTTGCCGGCGAGCGGAGCAGACCGGGCCGGCTTCGAAGACGATTCGACGACGTTGTCGACAGGCCGTCGTGGGACTCGCTCACCAACCGAACAGTCGACGCACTCCGAGACGCGGCTGGAATCTCACAGAATCACGACTCCCTCGAAGATGAAGACTCGCAAGACTGGTCGACCGTCGAGTCGACGACTGTCGACCCGGAGGGATACGACCCAGATTCCGGGCTCACGCTCGGTCGGCGACGGCTGACCCAACACTGGACCGGCGTCGGTCTCGTCGCAGTTGTCTGTCTCGGCGTCGGCATTTTGCTGCGCTCGCCGGCCATCCTGCTCGGTGCTGGTCTCGGTATCGGGTACGTGGCCTACGCTCGACTCCCTGCCGCCGACGGGATCGACCTCGCTATCGAGCGGACAGTCGATGACGAGACACCGGCACCCGGCGACGAGGTGACAGTGACCGTCCGTGTCACGAACACTGGGTCGGGAGCACTGACGGACCTGCGACTGGTCGATGGCGTCCCTCCGTCACTGGCTGTCTCCGAGGGCTCACCGCGACAGGGGACTGTGTTGCGGCCCGGCGATTCGAGTACAGTGCAGTACACGGTGACAGCGACGCGAGGCCACCACGAGTTCGCGCCGCTGCTGGCGCTCGTCCGCAATCTTCCCGGCTCTGTCGAACAGGACGTGTATCTGACCGACGAGACCGCTATCGACTGCACACCCGCTGCTGGGTCGGCACGGGAATCGGCGCCGCTTCGGAGTGCCGTGACCGGATTCCCCGGTCAGATCGAAACTGAGACCGGCGGCGCTGGGCTGACCTTCCAGACGATCCGGGAGTACCAGGCCGGCGACCCGCTGAGTCGCGTCGACTGGAACCACCGGGCACGCACCGGCGAACTGGCAACGGTCGACTTCCGCCAGCAGCGGGCCGCGTCGGTCCTCTTGTTGATCGACGCCCGCCAGTCTGCCTACGTCGGACCGACGCCGGACGCACCCCACGCTGTCGACCGGTCCGTTGGCGGCGCCGGACGACTCTTCGAGCGACTGCTCGACGACGGCAACGAAGTCGGAATAGCGGCGATGGGCGACCCAGACTGCTGGCTCGCGCCGAGCACTGGCACCGAACACCGTGAACGTGGCCGGCGACTATTCGGCACCGCAGGCGCGCTGTCGCCGGTCGCTCCGGAGTCCAGACGCATGCCAGCGGACTGGCTCAGCCCCCTCCGCCAGCGGCTCTCACCCGGGACGCAGTTGCTGGTGTTCTCGCCGCTGGTCGAAGCGCACACTGTCCGACTGTTGCGACGCCTCGACGCCCGCGGGTTCCCAGTTACCGTTATCAGTCCTGACCCGACAGGGACGGCAACCGCCGCCCAGAAACTCGCCGGGTTGCGCCGGACGATGCGTCTGACTGACCTCCGAGAGGCTGGTATCCCGGTCGTCGACTGGCAGCCTGACCGACTGCTCGACGCACAACTCCGAGCAACACCATGAACCGAATTACCCGAAAACCCACGATTGTGAGCAGCGTCGCAGCAGTAGCCGCCGCCGCGACCGGACTCCTCTTGAGCGGGCTGTACAGCTCGCTGGCTCTGGTCGCTGCCGCTGGTGGACTCATCTTCCTCGGTGTGGCGGCAGTCACCGGTGTCCGCCCGCTGGTCACCGTTGGCGCCCTCGGCGTCTTCGCCGCTGCGGTGGCGGCTGGCGTGCGTGGTGCTCCCCCCATCATACTGCTCGGGGCCGTTCTGGCCGCCGTATTGGCGTACGATTTTGGTGGAACTGCCGTCGACCTGGGCGAAGAACTCGGCCGGGAGGCTGACACCCGACGACTGGAGGTCCTTCGGCTGGCGACGAGTTCGCTCGCTGGCTTCGGTGCCGCGACAGCCAGTTATCTCGTCTACCTCGTCGGCGCAGGCGGCCAGCCACTCTCGGCTGTCGTGCTGTTGTTGATTACTGTCTTCGTGCTGTTCGTTGCGCTCCGGCGCGAACAACCCGTCCAGCGCTGATTACTCGACGGTCGGCACAGCAATCTTGTCGAGAACCTCGGCGATAATCGTCCGCTTGTTGGTGTTGTCGACCTCTGCCTCGGCAGTCAATACCAGCCGGTGTGCCAGCACTGGCTCAGCGATTCGCTTGACCATATCCGGCGTGACGAACTCCCGTCCTTCGAGGATTGCTCGCGCTCGCGCGGCCTCGAACAATCGTTGTGTTCCGCGCGGTGAGACACCGATCGAGACGCGATAATCCGAGCGTGTCGCCCGCGTGATGTCGAGAATGTATCGCATCAGGTCTTCGTCGACGCGGATCTCCTCTGGTGCGGCCTGCAGGTCGAGCACCGAGTCCGTCGAGAGGACTGTCTCGACAGTTGGACTCCGGGCGTCTCGGCCGTCGCGTCGTTTGAGCAGTTCGAGTTCGCCGTCGTACTCTGGATAGCCCAGACTCGTCTTCACCATGAACCGGTCAATCTGTGCTTCCGGGAGCGCGAAGGTCCCTTCCTGTTCGACGGGATTCTGCGTTGCGATGACAAAAAACGGCTCCGGGAGGTCGTGGGTTTCGCCGTCGACGGTCACCTGCCGTTCCTCCATCGCCTCCAGCAGTGCTGACTGGGTCTTTGGCGGGGCGCGATTAATTTCGTCAGCGAGGACGACGTTCGCGAAAATCGGCCCCTCTCGGAAGTCGAAGTCGGCCTCCTGTTCGTCGAAGACGTAGGTGCCGGTGACGTCCGCCGGCAGCAGGTCCGGTGTGAACTGAATGCGCGAGAACGACAGGCCAAGCGCACGGGCCATGCTCCGGGCAGTCAGCGTCTTGCCGGTGCCGGGCACGTCTTCCAGTAAGACGTGTCCACGGGCGACTAGGGCCATCAACACCGTTTCGAGGAATTCTCGGTCGCTGACAACCGCTGCACTCACCGAATCGATCACCGCCTCGCAGTCGTGGGCTGGCTTCTCAGCAGTCATAACATCTCGTCGGGACCGACAAACACGGCCATCCGACCTGTCGCGGAGTTTGGCTGGTCCACACTTCACTGTTGTGCCGCCGTTTCCTTCCGAGCAACTGAGAGCAAGCGACAGACATACATTTGGGTGGTCAAAATGCTGACTATGACAACCGGCGTTGCGATGCTCAATTTCGGCGAACCGTCAGAACCGGACCGCGAGGTCGTGGTCGATTATCTCGAACGAATCTTCTACGCCAACGCTGACCTCGAAGAAGCTGACTCCGAAGAGGCAGCCCGCGAACGCGCTCGAACGCTCGCCAAGCGACGGGCTCCGGGGCTGATTGAGGAGTACGAGAATATTGGTGGCTCGCCGCTGAACCCACAGGCGAAAGCCCAGGTCGGACTCACCGAAGAAGTCCTCCGTGACCGTGGCTACGACGTGAACACCTACTTCGGCACGCAGTACACCGACCCGTTCATCGGCGACGCTGCCGAGCAGGCGATGGAAGACGATGTTGACCACCTGATTGGGCTGCCAATCTACCCGCTCTGTGGTCCGTCGACGAACGTCATCTCGCTCGACGAACTCGACGACGAAATCGAAGAACTGGGCTGGGATGTCGAACAGGACGCCATCACGGGCTGGCACAAACACCCGACCTACAACCGCATTCGCGCCGAGAATATCGCCGAGTTCGCCGAGGACAACGACCTCGACCTGCACGACGAAGATACAGCACTCGTGTTCTCGGCCCACGGCACGCCAGAGCACTATCTCGAAGAGGGCAGCCGGTACGATATCTACGTCGATGAGTTCTGTGAGGTCGTTACCTCGCTGCTCACCGTCGACGACTACCACCTCGGCTTCCAGAACCACTCTAACCGCGATATTCCGTGGACTGAGCCAGAAGTCGAAGACCTCATCGAAGACATCGACGCCGAACGCGTCGTCGTCGAACCCATCAGCTTCCTCCACGAACAGAGCGAGACGCTGTCGGAACTCGACATCGAACTCAAGGAGGAAGCCGAGGAGGTCGGACTCGACTTCTACCGCGTCCCGATTCCACACGACGACGAGCGGATGGGCGAAGTCTTTGCCGACCTCGTGGAACCGTTCATCACTGACTTCGACGCGTCGTACTACCAGTTCCGCCAGTGTCAGTGCCGAGACGAACCGGGAACGATGTGTCTGAACGCCCCACGAGAATAATCATGCGTGTCGGAATCATCGGTGGCGGAATCACGGGCCTCGCGCTGACGCACTACCTCGCCGAGGAAGAAATCGACTCGGTCACCTTCGAGGGCAGCGACGAGACTGGTGGTGTTATTCAGACCCGCCACGTCGACGGTCGCGTGCTCGAAGCGGGACCACAGCGAATGCGCAAAACGCCGGGCGTGGTCGAACTCGCGAAAGCGGCCGGCGTCGAAGACGCATTCGTCGAAGCCGACACTGAGAAACTGTACGTCTACGCCGACGGTAAACTCGGTCGCGCGCCGCTGTCAACCGAGGAGTTTGTTCGGACTGACTTGCTCTCCTGGCCGGGCAAAGTCCGCATGCTTGCTGAAGTGTTCACTCGTTCCGGCAT
>JAQCNR010000264.1 GCA_028274925.1 Halovenus sp. | reverse complement strand
ACGACTGACTACAGCCACTGCCACGGCCACCTGTTGACCGAATCAGTGAGTTCGTCACTCTCGTGTGCGAGTCGCTCCGTCGCCGCAGCAAGTCGTTCGACTGCCTGAATGAGCCTGAGTGTGAAGTAGCCAGCAGCGAGCAATGCACCCACGACGAGCGTGAGTTCGAGTGAAAGTGAGCGAGCAACCGCAACGCCGGCCCATAATACAGCCAGCACAGCAACGATGGCTTCGCGCTCAGGCGAGCGGAGAAGCGGGGAGGGCGTCGTATCCATACGGCGCAATACCGGCAACGGTGACTTAATCGTAGCGAAAGGAACAAGCCGCAGTGGCGATATCTCCTCGTCCGTCAACCGCAACTGGGTCAGTCTTTGGGCATCATCCCCTCGACGGTGCCCGTCAGGACCGTCTCGCCGGCCTCATTCTCACAAACGAGGTCCGACGTGAATACGTAGTCGTCCTCACGTTCAGTGACGCTCTCGTAGGTCGAGTGGCAGGTGATTGTTTCGCCGGTGTAGACTGGGCGGCGGAACCGAAATTCCATCAGACTGGCGAGCACCTCGTTGTCGCTACCGATACTGGTCGGGAGCGTCGCGGTCAGCAGTCCCTGTACCATCACCCGTCCATCCTCGTCAGGTTCGGTGTGGCGTGGTTGGTTGTCCCCGGAGACCTCCGCAAACTGTTCAACGTCCGCACGAGTGAATGTCCGCTGGATTGTCCGGGTTTCGCCTTCGGTTGGAGTCGTCATTGTATTCCTGCATCGAACGCGGTCACCCTAACGCTGTCCCCATCACTTGGCCGGCCCCCACTCGTCCCACGGGATATCTCGACCCGGGTAGGCATAGTCGGTCAGTGGCCACGCCGCACTGAGCCAGTGGCGAATATGTGACTCGATTTTGGCTTCGAGTCCCTGCTCGACAGCAGCGTCCGAGACCCAGAAGTAGACTGCTGCGTCGTGGTCGGTGTCTGTTGGCACCACGTAGAGACAGCCGAATTCGACGGTTTCCTCGGTGTTCGTAACCGCGTACGTGAAAGCGTCCCGTCGCTGGAACTCCTTGTGATGCCACGCGACATCGATACTGTCCTGCTCGTGAGTGAGGTCATCCGACGGCCACTCGTCAGACGGGCCAAAGGTCCCCTTGATGCGGTCACGGCTAGACATCACCGCCTCGTAATCCATGTCGACATCAGCGATTGTGAGCGGTCGAATGACGAACTCGGCTGTTTCTGTTCGCTCGGGAACGGGTTCGGACTCGGGAATGAGGTTTGGAGTATTGAATGGCATGGGAAGTTACACGCACTCCGGGTCGATATCGCTGGCTGGGTTCAGGGAACGCACCGGGGGATGGCTCATTCCCAGCCCTCCCATTCCCCTTTGTTCGGGAAATCCAGAAAGGCGTCAATCTTCTCCCGGGCGTCCTCAAACACGGACGAGCCGTGGAATACGAGCCCAATGTCGAACTCGTACTCCTGTAAGCGCTCGACATTTCGCTCTGCAGCGATCAGGTCATCAGAGTAAATCGCCTCGACCATGACGAAGTATCCCTTCGGGAGTCCCCGCCAGTCTGCCCCGATCATCGCGTCGCCCATCACCGCAACGGACTTCTCCGGAGCGACGAGCGCGTAGTTGTCATCGCAGTGGCCGGGAATGTGGACTGCGGTAAAGTTGCCAATCGTGTCTTCGTGGTCGTACCGGTGGTCTGGGTCGTTGGCAGTGTCGACCGTCGACTGCGCCGGCACGTACGTTTCGGGGTCGTACCGGTCGACCACGGCGTCGAATCCGTCGATGTGGTCGTGGTCAGCGTGCGTGATGACGAGTCGTTCTGGCTCGATACCGAGCGTGTCGAGTCGTTCGAGCAGTGTGTCGCTGGATTCACTGATGCCCGTGTCGACAACTGTCGGGACGTCCCAGTCGAAGACAAACGAGCGGTAGCGAGCCGGCTCCTCGGTCAGTGTGAGGTCGTAGATGTTTTCCGTGATATTCGTAATCGGTTTCGCGGTGTCTGGGGTGTTCATGCTGGTAGGTGCTGAGAGTGCTGCAGGGTCAGTCACGGCCCCGGAGCAGTTCGTGTCGAGGTTACCTCGTAGATGGACAGTTCAGCGTCCGCCGCAAGGTGTGGCTCCATCGCTGTTTGAAACTCGGCAACGTGGTCGCTGGATTCGTGAGACTCTGCGGCGTCTTCGTCTTCGTACTGTTCGATGATCCGCAGCGTGTTCGGGTCTTCCAGATCACTCGTCACGCGATAATCGACGACGCCTGATTCCGCGCGAGAGCGGTCGGCGATATCTTCCAGCAACTCGATGGCTGCTGTTCGCGAGTCTGGCTTGACCGGAACTTCAGAGTGGATGACAATCATTGGATTAGGCAAGTGTCGTCTCGATAGGGAGTGTCTGGAACCCGACCTTCGAGGCTTTCGACATCGGTGTTGCTTCCTCCTCGAGTAACTCAATTTCGGCAAAGTACTCCAGAACAGTTCGCATGATGATAGGGGCTTCCAGTCGGGCGAGCGGCGCACCGATACAGTTGTGCGGCCCGCTGCCGAACGCCAGGTGGTCTGGATTTCGGTCTGGAACGAACTGTTCGGGAGTCTCGTACTGCGCTGGGTCTCTGTTTGCGGCACCGATCCAGAGGATGACGGTTTCGCCCGCGGGAATCTCTGTCCCACCGAGGGTCACCGACTCTGTCGTTTCTCGTGCCCGAGACTGCAGCGGGCTTCGGTATCGAAGGACTTCCTCCAAGACAACACTCAGTTCGTGCGATTCGCCAGTGATGTCGTGGTACTCGAACAGGTACAGTGCGTTCGAGAGCAGTTCGGACATCGTCCCCTGTCCGGCCAGCAGGAAGTCAAAACAGTTCGCACCGATTGTGGCGTCAGAGAGCTCTGATTCGTGGGCGAGTTCTGAGATGAGGTCGTCCTGTGGGTTGGCCGTGCGCTCGGCGACGAGGTCCTGGAAGTACTCGACTGGTTCTTCCATCTTGTGTTCGTCCCTGCTTCCTGCGGCACTGTATTCGCTGTTCATCACCGCACGGAAGGTGTTCCGCCAGTCCAGCATCTGTTGGTGCTCGTCGCCTGGAATCCCAACAACGTCCATGATGACGCGCAGCGGTACTGGGTCGGCAAACTCGGTCACAAAATCGAAGCGAGTTCCGTCTTCCAGTGCCGTCTCGAGTTGTGCTTCACAGAGTGCCTCGATCGACTCCTCCAGTTCAGCCAACAGGCCCGGTTGGAAGTACTTGAACAGTTGGCCTTTCGTCTGCTTGTGGTCTGGGCCGTCAGACCAGACCATCCCTCTGTCCAGATAAGAAAACGGAGACTGTCCGTCCGTGTGACTCCCTGAGAGTTGCTTTCGCTGAAGCGCCTCGGCGTCCTGAAGCCCTGTGTTCACGTGTTCGTACGAGAAGACGTCATACACAGTTCGCTTGGGGTCGTACTGGACGGGTGCAGTCTCTCGTTGCTCTCTGTACCAGTCGAATGGGTCGTGGAGCGCTTCTTCCGATTGCAGCGGCTCCGGAAGTGGATCCTGTATATCTTTATCATTATCTGAGCCTGTAGCCATGATATGAGGTTCTTTTACGCCGTTTGATAAACGTTTCTGTGGCCCTATAGAAATTAGACTGAATAATTAATATTACTTCACCGGGGACAAAGTACAGGTAGTGATATAAACAGTAGTGGCCGATATATATTGTTTAGACTGGCTTCGGAATAGATGTGGTCAGCGCCCTCTTGTCAGAGAGCGGAACAATAGACGATTCTACTATTTCGTGGAAAAGTACTAGATTATGTCGCAGTTTACACACAGTCTAACTAAACGATTGTCTTCAAATGTGAGAAATATTAATTCCCTATAACACATAGGATTGGTACTGAACAACCCCTACTGTGCGGAGTATCTACCAATCGTTAGACCGTGTTGCCTTTATTTTATTTCTTGTTCTAATATGAGGATAAGGCTTTTGAATACGAGTGATTAGTGGGCAGTTGAAGAAGACATGTACGGAAATTCCTCGGAAGAGCAGAAGGATGGAAACCCAGAAGAGCGCGGACGTAACATCGCACAGAGCACGGGAACGAGTCCGTTTGACGTCTCGCGACGGCAGGTTCTGGCAGCGGGGGCGGGCGCAAGCGTTGCGGGGCTGGCAGGCTGTACGGGTGGTGGTGGCGACGATACGCTGACAGTCTCCGTGTTTGGAGGCGCATTCAAGGATATTCTGGACGAGGAGCTGTTCACGCCGTTCGAGGAAGAGACGGATATTGCGGTCCAGTCGGAAGCGCAGGGCGGAATTTCGGAGGTACTGCCACAGCTCGAAGGCGCAGTGCGTGGGGGAAGCGCGCCGGTGGACCTGCTCATTTCGACGGTACCAGGTGTCCTCCGTGGACTCAACTCCGACCTGTGGTACCGGTGGGATTCGAGTAACTTCGAGAATACGCAGTACATCAGCGACGACCTGATTTCGGAGGACGGCGGTGACCTCATCGGCGTCGGGTCGATGGGATGGTTCATCAACCTCGTCCACAATACCAACCAGATCGACAGCCCACTCACGTCGTGGAATGCGCTCTGGGATTCCCAATACGAGGGACAACTGGGACTGTTGACCCCGGCAGTGACCGGCTTTCTCCCGGACATTGCCGCGGAGGTTCGTCTCGACGGCCAGCAGATGCTGGACAACGAAGAGGGGATCAGAGAAGTCTTCGAGGAACTGCAGGGCATCGTGCCACAGTCGGGACTCTGGTACACGAACGAAGCAAACTTCCAGTCACGGCTCGCCGAGGGCGAGGTTCCGGCCGGAATGCTGTATCACGACATTACCCGCGTTCTCAAAGTTACGCAGGACGCGCCCGTCGAGAGTACCTTCCCAGACGAAGGTGGTGTCCTCGGCAGTGGTCGATGGGTCGCACCGAAGACGACGGACCTCGCCGACGAAGCGCGAGAGTTCATCGAATACGCCTCCCGGCCAGCGGTACAGGACCGCATCACAAAGACCCTGTTCACCGTTCCAGCAATCGAGCGACAACACAGTGAGCTCAGCGACGAGGAGTACGCGAAAGCAGCCGGCCCAGGCCTCGATGAGGCGATTCTCCCGAGCTTCGACCTGTACGTCGACGAAGAGAAACTCGTCAACGAGCTCTGGAACGAACTGATCGTGCAGGAGGGGTGAGAATGTCCGGAATTGTATTAGAAGGGATTACGAAACGATATCCGGGCGGTGTCGAAGCAGTCAGCGGTGTCTCCCTCGACGTCGAGGAAGGAGAGTTCGTCACACTCGTCGGACCGAGTGGCTGTGGCAAGACGACGACACTCCGGACAATCGCGGGGTTCGAGGACGTTACCGAGGGAATCGTCGGCATCAGTGGCGAGCGGATGAACGGCGTGCCGCCTGACAAACGCGATATTGGAATGGTGTTCCAAGACTTCGCGCTGTTTCCACACAAGACAGTTGCCGAAAATATCGCATACGGGCTCGAGGTCCGGGACCGAGAGAAGGAGTATATCGAATCACGCGTCGAGGAGATGCTCGAACTCGTCGAGTTGCCCGAGACTGCGGACCGCGAACCTGACCAGCTTTCCGGCGGCCAGCAACAACGAATCGCACTCGCCCGTGCGCTCGCGCCCGAGCCAGACGTGCTGTTGCTCGACGAGCCACTCGCCAGCCTCGACAAGAAGCTCCGGGAGACGATGCAGGTCGAACTGCGACGAATTCAACAGCAACTCGGAATTACCACGTTGCTCGTCACACACAACCAGAAGGAAGCGCTGACGATGTCCGACCGAGTGGTCGTGATGAACGATGGGCGCTTCGAGCAGGTCGGTGCGCCAGAGGAGGTGTACTCTGACCCGGCCTCGCCGTTTGTGGCTGATTTCGTCGGAACTGCAAATCTGTTCGAGGGGACAGTCTCGTCAGTCGAAGACGGTGTCGCAGCGGTGGAGTGTGGCCCAGCGACGCTCAACTCGACGGACTGCGCAGATATCGAACCGGGAACCGACGTGACTGTCGTGTTCCGACCGGAGCATCTGAGTCTCGGTGACGGTGCCGTGGCGACAGATGGGGCCGGTGGGCCCGGGACAGTGTTCGACGGGACAGTCTCGGTCCGGCGGTACGTGGGTGACCAGATCGAATATCACGTCGACGTCGCCGGTGACGAGACCGTCATCGCGGCCCAACGTGTCGAAGAAACCAACGCTCGGGTTGGTGACAGTGTCAACCTCCAGGTCCCGGCGACGAATTGCCTGTTACTCAACCAATGAGCACTGACGAATCAACAATCGAGGAGACTGTCCCAACCGAGGGAGTGTTGCCTCGAACGAAATATCTGCTCGTCTCGTATCCAGCCCTGACGCTCGGCCTCCTGTTCGTCGTGCCGGCTATCCTGCTCATTATCGTGAGCTTCTTCAACAATGTTGAAGGTGGCTTCTTCGAGGTGGGCTTTACCCTCGAGAACTACGTTCGGTTCTTCGAGAGCGAACTGTACCGCAGCCGGATGCTATACACGCTGCGATTAGGCGCGGTAACGTCGCTTACGTGTCTTGCCGTGGGCTATCCGCTGGCATACTACATCGCTCGGCTTGAAAGCGAACTGTGGCGGCGGCTCTACCTCTCGGTGATTATCTCGTCGCTGTTCCTGACGTTCATTATCCGAGGGTTCGCGTGGCAGGTGTTGCTGGCGAGCAAGGGACTCGTGCCACAGCTACTCATGTTCCTTGGCCTGCGCGGAGACACCTCGGCGCTCGTGCCGGGATACCTCGCACTCGTCATCGGGATGGTGTACGTCTTTCTCCCGTTCATGGTGCTGACGCTGTTTACCAGCATCCGCGACGTTGACCGGAGCCTCGAAGAAGCCTCACGGAGCCTCGGTGCTGGGCCGCTGACCACGTTCAAAGAAGTGACGCTGCCGCTGAC
>JAQCNR010000245.1 GCA_028274925.1 Halovenus sp. | reverse complement strand
CACTGAGCGGGAGCAAAGCTCCCGCGAGGTCCAAAAAAGCCGCTGGCTTTTTTGAAGCTCACGAGGGAGCTCCGCTCTCTCGAACGACAGCGAAGCCCGGACGGTCAAGCGACCGGGGGCTTTCTGGTTGTTGCTCCCGAGCCAGCCGTCAACTCCAACACAAAACCCACTCAGTTCGACCGGGTGACCTTTAAGAATGACAGTCCTAGCAGGGATATGGAAATCGTCCCGGACACGAGTGTTATTATCGACGGCCGGGTCTCCGACCGCGTCGATGCCGGCGAGTTCGCCGACGCGACTGTCGCCATCCCAGAGGCAGTCGTCGGCGAACTCGAATCGCAGGCAAACGACGGTCGCGAGACAGGGTGGGAGGGGCTCGAAGAGCTCCAGCGACTGATTGACCTCAACGAAGCCGGCGAAATCGTCGTCGAGTACGTCGGCCGCCGCCCCGACGCGGGCGAACGCCACGGCGCAGCGGAAGGCGACATCGACGCCCTCATCCGCGATATCGCCGCCGAGCGCGGCGCAACGCTGGTCACCAGCGACGCCGTACAGGCAGAGGTTGCCCGGTCGACTGGCGTCGACGTGACCGAGTTCGAGCCTGAGACCGCCAGCTACGACGAACTCGACATCGAGCAGTACTTCGACGAGTCGACGATGAGCGTTCACCTGAAAGTCGGCGTCGAACCAATGGCCAAACGCGGCACAATCGGCGAGATGGTCTACGAAGCCGTCGACGACCGCGTGTTGACTGAAGCGGACCTGCGTGACTTTGCTGCCGACATCGAGGAGGCAACCCACGCCAACCCCGACGGATTCGTCGAACTCTCGGAGCCCGGGATGACAATCGTGCAGTACGGCTCGTTCCGAATCGCAATGGCTCGACCGCCGTTCAGCGACGCGATGGAAATCACCGCGGTCAGGCCGATTGTCAAGACCGATATTGAAGACTACGAGTACGCCGACGAACTCAAGGACCGACTGCTCGAACGACAGCGCGGCGTCCTGATTTCAGGCGCGCCGGGCGCAGGAAAGTCCACCTTCGCACAGGCAGTTGGGGAGTTCCTCAGCGACGCCGATTTCGCCGTGAAGACGATGGAGAAACCCCGAGACCTGCAGGTTGGCCCCGACATCACGCAGTACACTGCGCTGGACGGACAGATGTCCAAGACAGCGGACTCACTGCTGATGGTTCGGCCGGATTACACCATCTACGACGAGGTGCGCAAGACCAGCGACTTCGAGGTCTTCTCTGATATGCGACTGGCCGGCGTCGGGATGGTCGGTGTCGTCCACGCGACGCGAGCAATCGACGCCCTCCAGCGACTGATCGGCCGGGTCGAACTCGGTTTGATTCCGCAGGTCGTCGATACAGTCGTCTACATCGAGGCTGGCGAAATCGAGAAAGTCTACGACGTATCGACGACGGTCAAGGTGCCGGAGGGACTGATGGAAGAAGACCTTGCCCGGCCGGTCATTATGATCAAAGACTTCGAGACCGGCGAGCCAGAGTACGAAATCTACACCTTCAACCGGCAGGTCGTCACCGTCCCAATCGGCGACGAGGACGACACCGACTCCGGCGTCGACCAGATTGCCAAGCAGGAGATCGAACGGGAGATTCGCGCGATTGCCCACGGCCACGTCGAGGTAGACCTACGAGGTGGCAACACCGCAGTCGTCTGGGTCGAGGAGCGGGATATCTCCTCGGTGATTGGCAAAGGCGGCGGTCGGATTTCCGAAGTCGAGGACCGACTCGGAATCGACATCGACGTGCGGACCTTCGACGAACAGCCCGACTCGGGCGGCGACAGTGGCGGCGGGAGTGTTGGGCCCAGCGGCGGCGGGATGACCGTCCGGCCGGAAGTGACCAGTCGCCACGTCATCGTCCCGATGGATGGACACAGCGGCGAGACAGTCGAAGTGCAGGCTAACGGCGAATACCTGTTTACCGCGACAGTGTCCCGAGGTGGCGAGATACAGGTCTCGCGGGGCAGCGCAATCGCCGAAGAACTCGAGTCGGCAATCGACCACGGAAAGACAATTACTGTCGTTCCGTCCTAATTAGTCGGAGACAGCGGCTTCGGCTTCGGGTTCGTCGGTGATCTCGTAGAGATTCTGTCGAGCGTCGGCAAAGTAGACATCCTCTTCGATGACACCGATGGTATCGAGTCGTTCGAGCGCGTAGCGAACTGTGCGAGCGGAGAGCATCGACTCTTCGACGATTCCCTTCTGGGTGAGCGGGCCGTTGTATTCGAGCACCTTGTAGACGAGCTTCGCACTCGGAGGTAGATCCGCGATCCCCTCCTCGTCGGATTCTGTCATCAGGTCAGTGTAAAGTGCGCCGGCTGTATAAAGATTGAGGGATTGGGAGGAACGTGACCCCATCTCGGCCGCTCTGTCCCCTTTCGGGATCAGGTTCGAGCTGGGCTGAGTCGGGAATATGTCAGCTCTCTGCCGGTGACTCCGTGGGATCATCCTCAGCGTCGGTCTCCTCGGACAGCACCGCGCCTTTCGGGAAGATAGCGTAGCCCAGTATCACCGTGACGATGGCCAGCCCAAGATAGATGAAGCCGAGTGTCGCGTGGTCGTGGATCAGCCCCGTGACGGTGATGACGAGCCCAGAACCAAGCAGATAGAGTCCGTACAACAGCAGGGCAGTCCCAGCTGCGCCGCCGGGGGAGCCAACCTCCGAGTCGGGATTGCGGAGGGTGTCGTGGGCAGCCCACGCAATCAGCAGCGCCGTGCCGACCCCGTTGGCCGCAATCGAGCGGAGGACATCAACCCCGCGGATGAGGTCAACAACGAACAGCAGTACCGACCCGATGAAGATGAGGAGGCCGAGCAAGAAGAGCCACGGCGAACTGCCGTCCCAGTCGTCGGTGTCGGACATACCGGAGAGTGCAGCGGAGAGTGAATAATCCTGTCGGCAGGGAACGAACGGCTTTTTACTCGGGGACGTGGATGTGTTCATATGGCGACGGAAACGGGCGAGACAGCCGAGTCTGAGACCGGTACATCGGGCGAGGGTGTCAGTCCGTACATGCGGAGTGTCATCGTAACCACTGGTTCGACACTGGCTGGTATCGCCGCCGGTGTGCTGGCACAGATGCAGGCCACCGGCCCGAACGACACGATCGGAGCGTTCTTTCTGTTCGGCGCAATCCTGGTTCAGTTTCCCATCTACCAAGCGATTGGAATCGACACCAGCGATTTCGGTGGCAAAGACTACGCGTACGTGTTTTTCATGACCTTCGTCCTCTGGTTCATCTCTTGGGGTATTCTGCTGACCGCCGTGACGGAGCTCCCATCACTACTGTAACCCATGGCCGAAGATAGCATCGCAGTCGTCGACCTCGAGAAGTGTCAGCCGGATAGATGTAACTACGAGTGTGCGAACTTCTGTCCGCCCAACCGAACGGGCGAGGAGTGTATCATCACTCGTGGCGAGCGCTACGAAGAAGACGAGTTGTACCAGGGCACTGACGACCAGATCTGGATCTCCGAGGAACTCTGTCTCGGCGAGAGCTGTGGCATCTGTGTCGAGAAATGTCCGTTCGACGCGATTCAGATTCTGAACCTGCCACAGGAACTGGAAGACGAACCAATCCACCGCTTCGGCGACAATGCCTTCGCGCTGTATGGCCTGCCAGCGCCGGAAGAAGGTCGCGTGACCGGAATTCTCGGACCAAACGGAATCGGGAAGACAACCGCAGTGCGCATCCTCGCCGACGAACTCGCGCCGAATCTCGGCGAAACGGGACAGGAGCCAGACTGGGAACGGGTGCTTGAGGAGTACCGCGGCACCGCCCTGCAGGAGTATCTCGAAGCGATGCGGGAAGGCGACGTCACTGTGGCCCGAAAGCCGCAGTACGTCGACCAGATTCCCGACCAGTTCGACGGCCCGACGAGTGCGTTGCTCGAACAGACCAACGAGCGCGGTGCGCTGGACGACCTGATCGAACGACTCGGCATTGGGCCGGTCATCGACCAGCATATCGACACGCTGTCGGGCGGTGAACTCCAGCGAGTCGCGCTGGCGGCCACGCTCGCCCGCGACGCTGATTTCTACTTCCTCGACGAGATTACGCCGTATCTGGACATCAGCCAGCGGATGACCGCTGCGCGACTCGTCCGGGAACTCGCCGAGGAGGAAGACCGGTCGATGCTCGTGGTCGAACACGACCTCGCAATTCTCGACCTCATTGCAGACGCGATTCACGTCGCGTACGGGCAGGCCGGCGCATTCGGGATTATCACGCCACCGAAGTCGGTCAAAAACGGCATCAACGAGTATCTCTCGGGCTATCTCGAAAACGAGAACATGCGGATTCGAGAAACCGAAATCGAATTCGAGGAACACGCCCCGCGCTCGAACACGACCGGGCAATCGCTCGTGGAGTATCCGGCCCTAGAGAAAAGCTACGGCGAGGGTGAGTTCTCGCTGTCGGTCGAGGGCGGCACGATTCACGAGGGCGAGGTGCTGGGCGTCGTCGGTCCGAACGGAATCGGGAAGTCGACGTTCGCACAGATGCTCGCGGGTCGACTCGAACCAGACGAAGGCGAAGTCGATTCAAGACTCGATATCGCCTACAAGCCACAGTACATCGAAATCGACCAGCCGATGCGGGTCGACGCATTCCTGTCGACGATTACCGACGACTTCGGGAGTTCGTTCTGGAAGACCGAGATTGCCCAGCCCCTCCAGTTAGAAGCGATTATGGAGCAGAACCTCACCGACCTCTCGGGCGGCGAGCGCCAGCGCGTTGCGATTGCAGCCTGTCTCTCCGAGGACGCCGACCTCTACTTGCTCGACGAGCCGTCAGCACATCTGGACGTCGAGCAGCGCGTGCTCGCCACCTCAGCGATTCGGCGGTACGCCGAGAACAACGACGCGACGGCGATGGTCATCGACCACGATATCTACATGATTGACCTGCTCTCGGACCGCCTGCTGGTCTTCGAGGGTGAACCGGCAGAGCACGGGCTGGCCGCCAAGCCAGAGGGAATGCGCGAGGGGATGAACAGTTTTCTCTCGAATCTGGATATCACGTTCCGCCGCGACGAGCGGACTTCTCGGCCACGGATTAACAAGCCCGGCAGTCAGTTGGACCGCGAGCAGAAGAACGCGGGAGAGTATTACTACTCGCCGTAAGCGAGGCTTGAGCGAAGCGAAAGCCTCGGGAAAGCGAGCGGGGAGCGTAGCGACCCGTGAGAAGCGAGATTCGAGCACCGCGAGAATCTCGGTATTGCGAGCGGCGAAGCCGTGAGCAGCGAGGGCTGCTAGTATTTTCGGAGGCTCTGTTGAAATCCTCAATCGGAGAGATGTTTCTGTTGTCGTGCCAAATGTAGAGGATGAAGTCAGCACGAAGGCTGTATTTGTTCCACGTTGAAACTGCTGAACCAACCGCTCACTAAGCGTACAAATTTATTAAGCTACAGATTAGTTCAGAGGCTGAACTATCGACCGGACTGTCATAACGACCTTGGTAGACCATAGCAAACACAAATTACGTCTGGTATCGAGTATGAAATTGGATGTTCAGTTTCGGACAGGCCACCAAAGTCGTCGCTGACAACCCGACTGACATCCCATGGATACCTCCCCTCTCCATTCAACAATAGAACCACCGTGGACAGCCAAACACCTCACTTGACGAAGATCCAATCATGCGCAAGAAAGAGCACATCCACACTCACGCGTTGCTCGCAGAAATCACACAACATTTAATCGAGACCGAAGCTATGCCAGTTGAGAGGCTTTCTGGATATCACGAACTTGGGACGAGTCCATCAAGCATTCAGAAATCGAAACAGAACCACCGCGAAGCGATTATGATCCTTAGTAGTGCCATCGAACCATGCCTCAAAGAGATACCCACAGATAGCCACGAGCAATCGGTAAACCGATAACGTGAGTCACGTGTCGCTACCAGCGACTCCCCGTTGCTGTGGTACCTACTTTCCCCGTATCGAGCGATTCGCTTCTCTGGAAGCGAGGAAGAATTCCGTGCAAGATTCGCGCCTCGTATTCAGCACTCGGTTCCTATCAAGACTGAACGACGTAGAAACGGAAAGTCTCCGACAGGCGATTAGTCAGCTGTTACTGGTTCCGTTGTCTCGCCGCTCTCGTGATAAATTGCTTCGAGTTCGCTCTCGCAGGCCTCGTAGATGTTGCGTCGTTTCTTCTTCATCGATGGCGTGAGCAGGTCGTTGTCGGGCGTCCACTCCTCGGCAACAAGCCGGAACTCCTTGATCTGTTCGTGGCCACCGAGGCGGTCGTTAATCCGGCCAACCTCTTCGGCAATCCACTTCCGGACGCGGTTGTCGTTGACGATAGCAGCGCGGTCCTCCGGCAGGTCAATCTCCTCCTCCAGAGCCCACGAGCGAATTTCCTCGAAGTTCGGGACGATCAGCGCGCCGACGAACTTCTCGTTGTCTCCAACCACGACAATCTGGTCGACGCGGGCAGAGGTGGCAAATTCGTCCTCGATGGGTTCGGGCGCGACGTTTTTGCCCGTGTCGAGCACGAGCAGATTCTTGAGTCGGTCGACAAAGCGGAGGTAGTTCTCGTCTTGCCGGGCGACGATGTCGCCGGTGCGGAACCAGTCGTCATCGAACGTCTCGGCTGTTTTGTCGGGTTTTTGCCAGTAGCCGTCGAAAACATTCGGCCCCTTCACGAGCAGTTCGCCGACTTCGCCGGGGTTGTCCTCGCGGGTGCGTTCGTCGACAGCCGTCGAGTCGACCTTGATGTCGACCTCACAGAGCGGCGGGCCCATCGTGCCGACGCGGATGTCTTCCGGTGGGTTGAACGAGACGCCCGGTGCAGTCTCGGTCAGCCCGTAGCCCTCGATAATCGTGATGCCCATCGCACGGTAGAGGCGGGCAAGGTCTTCCGAGAGCGAGCCACCGCCGGAGATGAACATCTCGATGTTACCGCCGAGGGCGTCCCGGACAGACGAGAAGACCAGTCGGTCGGCGACGGCGAGTTTGCCTTTCTGGACGAGCGTGGGGCTGTCGGCACGGTCGTACTCCTGTGCCGCCGACACCGCCCACTCGAAGATGCGCTTTTTGACGGTCGATTCGCTTGCCTGCTCGCGGATGCCGTTGTAGATGCGCTCGTAGACACGCGGGACGGCAGCGGCAAACTCCGGCTTGAGCAGTTCGATGTCGTCGCCGATGGTGTCCGTGCTCTCGGCGTAACCCAGGGTTACTCCCGACGCGAAGTTCTGGAAGTGATTCGAGCGCTCGAAGGCGTGTGCCAGCGGGAGGAAGGCAATCGAACGCTTTCCGGGTTCAGGTTGTGGCATGTCCTCGGGCTTGTCCGCCCGGGGGCCAATCCGCCGGTGCACCTGATTCAGACAGCTCCGCCAGTTTTTGTGGGTGAGTTTGACGCCTTTGGGGTCGCCGGTCGTTCCGGAGGTGTAGACCAGACTGGCGAGGTCGGTCCAGTCCTGGTCGTCAATCCAGCCCTCGACAGTGTCGTCGTCGTACTCTGTGCCGGCGTCGTAGACATCTGCCAGCGTGTACAGGTCAGCGTCGAGGTTCCAGTCCTGACTTGGCTCGTCGATCACCACGACAAACTCCACGTCAGTTTCGCTTTCGACTTCGGCTAGTGTCGAGAGCAGGGCTTCATTCTCGACGACGACGCCCGTCGCCCCAGGGTCGGTCAGCAGATATTCGACCTGTGTGGGCGAGGATTCCGTGTAGACAGTTGTGACGACTGCGCCGGTAGTGAGCAGACCAAGGTCGGCCTGAGCCCATTCCATGCGGGTGTCGGCGTAGATACCAACCCGGTCACCCGGGTCGACACCGAGCGACCGAAACCCACCAGCGAGGCGGCGGACAATCTCGGCAACGTCCGGATACGGCAGCGCCGCGTACTCGCCCGGCGGAGCAGCCCCCACAATATCCCCAGCGACGAGCGAGCGGTCGTAGACCCCACCCTTGTACAGTTGGCAGTCGATGTCAGCGTAGCGCTCGGCGGCGTCAAAGAACATCCGCGGGATTGTTGTCTCGCCGAGCACGTCGTTTTCGTACTCTCGTTCTGCCTGAAGCCAATCCATGTTGTTTGTGACACGCACCCAATACTTGAATCTAGCTGACCGTTGATTCAGAAGACAGAACAGGGTGAGCGAAACAGCAGTCGCTCCCGAGCGAAGCGCGTGGCCGCCAAAAAACCGGCGGCACAAATGTCCCGGATGCCGTCAGAGAGGGCGGCGAATCAGTCTGACGGGCGATGTCGTGGAGGGCAGTCAGTTACCCGTCATACCTTAGCCAGAGGTATCGCCGGGATCGCCTGCGTCGGCCTCGGCGCCTTCCAAGGCGTCGGAGAGACCGTCACGGACAGCCTCGTCGATCCGACTCTCGCCGGGTAGTTCGCGGTCCATCGTGTCGTCTTCCTGTTCTTCGGTCACTTCCTCGTCACCGGTGACGGAGACGAAAATGTCGCTTAGTTCTTCGGTGCGTTCAGCGTTGGATTGTGATTTGCTCATGCGCATCTATACCTACAGCACGAACTACTAAAGAGATTATACCAAACTGGTATGGTAGACTTGTCGCGTCCAGACACCTACCAGATTAGGTTTGTATGGCAATAACACACAAGAAGCGTGTTACCGTCGTTATTGTCGGAATAAGTACGTTCACGGACTAAGTCGGACGATTAGGGATAATTTACGTTCAGAGTGTGCTTCGCTGGCAGGAGCCACAGAGCGTCTCTTCTTTGACGTCGACTTCACGGACCGTCGGCGAGAAGTTCATCACACAGCGTTTGTTGTCACAATGCTCCAGTCCAAGTGTGTGACCGATTTCGTGGACGACCTCTTTGCGGACGCGGTCAGAGAAGATATCGCTGGCTGACCGGTTCGAGAACCCCCCATCAGATGACGTTCTGAGTCTGTACGTCGAGATGACGCTGCCGCTGCCGCCCAGATAGGCGAGTCCGAAGACGTAGTTACGGCGGTGATAGAAGAGGTCTTTCGGCGTGATGGCGATGTTTTTCTCGCCGCTGCCGGTCCGTTTTGCTAGATCGATGAACTCCTCGGCGCGATACTGTTCTCGGGAGGAGTCGTATGCCCCTGCTGGTACCGGTTCGGCGTCGTGAACGGTAACGTCACAGTCGTAGACAGACCGCAATCCCGTTGAGGCCTGACGCTTGACGACTGCATCGACGTCGCCGACCGGCACGATGTCGACGTGCATGTACCTATATATTGGCAACCCCCCAATAAAAATCCAGTGCGACCAGCAACGGTCGAAGCGCTCGCAAATCGGCTCGAACGGTACGACCAGATCGTCGAGATTGGAATCGGCCACCGACCGGCAGTCGCGGCCGAACTCGCGGCCCGCGGCGTGACTGTCATCGCGACCGATATTGTCGACCGCGAGACGCCGTCAGGGGTCGATTTTCACCGCGACGACCTGACTGAGCCCGAGCGCTCGCTCTACGAGGGGGCTGAAGCGCTGTACGCGCAGAATCTCCCACCAGAACTGCACAGGCCGATGGCAGAACTGGCACAGACCGTCGGAGCCGACGGTCTGTTCACCACGCTCGGCGGCGACCCGCCGGTTGTCGAGGTCCGACGAGAGACAGTGTCCGGGGAGACGCTGTTCGTTGTCCAGCCAACACGGGCGGGCGGCGCCGAATAACTATCCCGTCCCGCAATCCCCTTCAACCAGGAACCCATCTGAATGGGTAATGAACGTCGGGGCAGTTGTTCTGGATGTCGACGGAGTCCTCGTCGATGTCGAGAACTCCTATCGGCGCGCGATCATCGAGACAATTGACACGCTATACGACGCGGACATCGACCGTGAGACCATCCAGCGATTCAAAGACGCTGGTGGCTTCAACAACGACTGGGAACTGACCGACGCAATCGCGCTGTTCGTGCTCGCAGACCGAGAGGGTGCAGAGCTGACGATGGAGGAGTACACCGACACCATCGCAGGCACCGGCGGCGGCCTCTCGGCGGCGACGGCGGCCGTCGGAGAGTCGCTCACCCCTGCTGTCCGGGAACTCGTGCTCGCAAACTGGGACACCGACCGCCACCGCGAGGTGTTCCAGCAACTGTATCTCGGCGCAGAACTCTACCGCGAAATCGAGGGAAAAGAACCGACCGACGAGACAGCGGGCTACATTCACGACGAGCCACTGCTCGTCGACCCGGCCACGCTGTCAGCACTGACCGACCGCTTCGAGGTCGGTGTGCTGACTGGGAGGCCCGCCGCCGAAGCCGAGATTGCGCTGGAGCGAGTCGGACTCGACCTGCCCGACGAACGAATCGTGACGATGGACGACTGGGACGAAGGCAAACCAGACCCGACGGCGCTGATTGGTCTCGCCGACGAGTTCGGCGTCGAATCCACCGTTTTCGTCGGTGACACACTGGACGATGTGCGAACTGCGGTCAACGCCGAAGAAGCCGACGACCGGACATACCACGGGATTGGCGTCCTGACCGGCGGGTTGAGCGGCGAGACGGGGCGCACAAAATTCGAGCGTGCAGGAGCGAAAGCGGTGCTTGATTCGGTGACGGAACTGCCAGCCTTTCTGGAATAACCGTCACACCTAACGGTTACCGTCCCCTCTATTCAGTATGGATTGGCGCGCGCTCGCCGCTGTCGCTGCAGTTGTCGTCGTTGCCGGGCTCGCCGCACCCGGCGGGGCAGTTCCCAACGCCCAGTTGACCGTCTCCGGCGTGACCACCACGCCGGCGCAACCGGCGGTCGGAGAACCGGTGACCATTACGCCCACAGTCGC
>JAQCNR010000116.1 GCA_028274925.1 Halovenus sp. | reverse complement strand
TCGTGGATAAGCTGCTTGAGGTCCTCGATGGAGTAGATGTCGTGCAGCGGCGGCGGCGAGATGAGCCCCACGCCGGGCGTCGCGTACCGGACGTGTGCAATCATCTCGTTGACCTTCTTGCCGGGCAGATGGCCACCCTCGCCGGGCTTCGAACCTTGGGCCATCTTGATCTGCAGTTCGTCGGCCGCGGCGAGATACGTCGAGGTGACGCCGAACCGGCCGGACGCGACCTGTTTGGTGTGTGATTCTTTTTCGGTGCCGAACCGTTCGGGTGGTTCACCACCCTCTCCGGTGTTGGACTTGCCACCGATGCGGTTCATCGCGATGGCGTTGTTCTCGTGCATCTCCGGCGACAGCGAGCCAAGCGACATCGCTGCCGTCTCGAAGCGCTCGACGATGGAGTCGACAGGCTGGACCTCCTCGATGTCGATCGATTCGCGTTCTTCGTCAGCAAATTCCAGCAGCCCACGCAGCGTGGCGAGTTGCTCTTGCTGGTTGTTGACCAGTTCGGCGAACTCCTGATAGGTCTCGTAGTCGCCCTGTCGGACAGCCTGTTGAATCGTGCTGACGGTCTCAGGGTTCCACTGGTGGTAGATGCCACCAGTGCGGTTCTCGTACTCGCCGACACGTTCCATGTCGCCGTCGTTCCAGGCGACTTCGTGACGGTCGAGCAGGTCTGATTCGATTTCGTCGAGTCCAATTCCGTCGGTGCGGTTCTCCGTCCCCTCGAAGTACTCGTCGACGAGGTCTGAGGAGAGGCCGACAGCCTCGAAAATCTGGGCTCCTTGGTAGCTTTCGACTGTCGAAATCCCCATCTTCGCCATCGTCTTGAGCAATCCGTCCTCGACGGCGTTGATGTAGGCGTCGATGGCCTTGTTCGGGTCTGCCCCGTCAGGGCCGGCAACGAGGTCAGTGATCGTCTGGTAGGCAAGGTACGGGTTGACTGCACCTGCGCCGTAGCCAATCAGCGTCGCGAAGTGATGGACTGCGCGCGGATTGCCTGATTCGAGCACGATTCCGATCTGGTTTCGCTGGCCGTTGCGGACGAGGTGGTGATGCACCCCGCCGACGGCAAGCAGTGACGGAATCGGGACACGGTCGGGGTCCGTCGTCCGGTCTGAGAGGACGACGATGTCGTTGGTCTCGGCGGCTTCGGAGGCTGCTTCGCGGACGTTCTCGACGGCCGTTTCGAGGTCAGTCTCTTGCTCGTCGTAGGTGATGTCGACGACGGCAGTCGACATGCCGTTTTTGTCGATATGCTTGATCCCATCCATCTCCTGGTCGGTAAGCACCGGCGAATCGAGGACGAGTTGGCGGGCGTGTTCCGGCGTCTCGTCGAGCAGGTTGCGCTGGTTGCCCAGTCGCGTTTCCAGACTCGTTACCAGTTCCTCACGGATGTAGTCCAACGGCGGGTTCGAGACCTGTGCGAACAGCTGTTTGAAATACGTAAAGAGCGGTCGGTTGAACTGTGAGAGCACCGACAGCGGCGTGTCGTCACCCATCGAGCCAATCGGGTCTTTGCCCTTCTCGGCCATCGGTTCGAGGAGGTGGTCAATTTCGTCGTAGGTGTAGCCGTGGGTTGCCTGGTGCGCACGAAGTTCCTCGACTGAGTGCTGTGACGTGTTGTCGTCGTCGGGCGAGATGTCCTCGATTTCGACCTGTTCCTGTTCGACCCACTCGCCGTACTTGTCGTCGACGAGGCCCTCGAAGACCTCTTCGTCGGGAACGATCCGCCCCTTCTCCGGGTCGGCGAGGAAACACTGTCCGGGCGACAGTCGGCCGCGTTCGCGGATTTCACTCTCGTCGTAGTTGAGCGCGCCAACTTCCGAGGACATGACAAGTGTGTTGTCCTTCAGCACGTCGTAGCGGCAGGGTCGGAGTCCGTTGCGGTCAAGCACTGCACCGACGCGTTCCCCGTCAGTGGCTGCGACCAGCGCCGGCCCGTCCCACGGTTCGACCAGCGAGGCGTGATAGTCGTAAAATTCCTCGCGCTGGCCAGAGACGTTGTTCTGGTCGCCGCGCCACGCCTCTGGAATGAGCGTCCGGAGTGCGTGCGGAAGCGAGCGCCCCGACTCCATCAGGAGTTCGAGTGCATTGTCGACGCTCGCAGTGTCGGACTGCTCTGGGTCGTCGATAATCGGCTTGATTTTCTCGATGTCTTCGCCGAAGGCTTCGTCCTGAATGTTCGTCTCCCGGGCGCGCATCCAGTTGATGTTGCCCTGAATCGTGTTGAACTCGCCGTTGTGGATGATGTTGCGGTACGGGTGGGCGAGGTGCCACGCGCCGAGTGTGTTCGTCGAGAAACGGGCGTGGACCATCGCAAACGTCGAGCGCATCCGGTCGTCGGAGAAGTCGGGGAAGTAGTCTCCGACCTGCTCGGCCTTGAGCAGTCCCTTGTAGACGACTGTTTTCCGGTCCATCGAGACGATGTAGAAGCGGTCGCTGCCCTCTGGGGCTTCGTCTTCGATAGTGCGTTCGACGACGCTTCGGCCGACGTACAGCTGGCGGCCAAACTCATCCTCGCTCACGTCGTCCTGAGAGGTAACGAAAATCTGCTCGATTTCGGGTTCGGAGTCCAGTGCTGTCTGTCCGAGTCCGTCGTTGTTCGTTGGGACCGTTCGCCAGGCGAGGACATCGAGTCCTTCCTCCTCGAACAGTTCTTCGACACGGGATTTCAGTGCTGCGCGGGCCTCGTCCTCTTGGGGGAGAAAGAGCGAGCCAACGGCATACTCACCGGGTTCCGGAAGGTCAACAGCCAAACTGTCGGTAAAAAACTCGTGTGGAATCTGCAGGAGAATACCAGCGCCGTCACCTGTCTCTTTTTCGGCACCAGTCGTCCCACGGTGTTCCATACATTCGACAAGTTCGAGTCCGTCGCGTACGACCTCGTGGCTCGTCCCGCCATCGAGGTCCATCACGACGCCAACCCCACAGTTCGACCGTGCGTCTGCGGGGTCTGCGAGACCGTCCTGACCAGTCTCCATGCGTCGGTCTGTCATATCACAAGTACACAAGAGCCCCAGCCATATCAGGCTATTCCTGAAATAGGCTTGCTGTCCTATACCGAAATAAGGTGGTATTATGCAACTAATATGTCCTCCCTCAAGCGACCGAAGGAACGAGTTCACCGAGCACCCGCGCTTCGATTTTGCGGAGGTGTTCACCGACCGTAACCGGGGCAATGTCGAGTTCGGTTGCCAGTTCCTCGTGGGTTGTCTCTCGGGGGACACTGTAGTAGCCGGCGTCGACTGCAGCCCTGAGGATATCCTGCTGGCGTGAGGTCAACTGAGAGTACAGCGTTCGCGCTCTGGGCTGGTACTCACCCGTGGCAAGCAGTTCAGTCTCGACTTGCTCCGGAAGACTGCCAACAGCGTCGGTAATCGTCGACTGGTCGCCGATGACACGGACAGTAATCCCGCCCGTCGAGAGACACTCGATCGGTGTATCGATGACGAGACTGTACTCTTGCGGTAACTGAAAAACCGACAGCATCGTCTCAGGAGGCGTAATATGGATGTGAGTATGCAGGGTTTGCTGGCTGTCAGCCCCGTTCGAGTGACCCCGGGTAGTGTCAGCGCTGGACTGGGGGGAGACGCTGAAATCCAACACATCCTGGTCCGAGGAGAGTACCGCTTCGACCGCTGGTTGTCTGGCCTGGAGTTCGTACAGTACGACAACAGTTCCGTCGTCGAGTTTGTTGACGTGGTGGATAGCAGTTCGCTGGATAGCGCCGCTGTCGACCAATTTCCGGTCTGCTGGGTGAAATCCCTCGGGGCCGGGGTGGAGGCTGACCTCCGCGTAGCGCATAGCATGCGATTGTGGGCCACCACATTAAATCTCCCCGCTGGGCGTCTCACACCCAGTTCTTAAAGGAACAGTCAATACGCGGCAGTACACCGAGGTGGGTAAAGCGCGTCGTTATAGATGATGTCCACAGACGACCGCTTGGGGATGCAACTCGACGACGACGCACTGTCACAGGAATACTTCACGAACGCGGTGTACCGCCACTGGGACCCGGGAGCAATTGCGGGGTTAGATACTGACCGCGACCGGTTAGTTGAATGGAACCCCGAAAAGGCTGAGTTCGAGGCACTGCGTCGGACTGTCGCTCGGTTCGGGGCGGGAGAGCAGTCAGTCACGGAGGACCTGC
>JAQCNR010000239.1 GCA_028274925.1 Halovenus sp. | reverse complement strand
ACTCCGCGTCGTGCAGTGTCTCGCCGCGGTGGAGTCGCTTTGCGATACTGAATGTCTGCTCGGCTTCGCGTCGCGTCGGGTAGTGTGCGCTCATATAGCGGGCCGCCGCGACGAGTGGTAGTTGCTTGCCGGCCGTGCTATCTGCACGGTCGAACCGACGGACTGCTCCCTCGAGATTCTGCAGCGTGTGGAACTGCGGGTCCTCGCGCAACAGTCCGGTGCCGAGCGTTTCGATGAGGTCCTCGGTATCTCCGTCGCTCGCGAAGTACTCCGCGACGAGTCGGCCAGCGTCGTTGACCCGGCCCTGTTCATCGAACGTGTCGAGTAGCTCCGTGCGAATCCCCTCTGGGTCGCGGTCGGTCGATTCGGGGTCGGGCAGTCGCGCCGGCGGGGAATTGAGGAAGCGGTCGAGATAGACACTCATCGCGGCGTCGAAGGCCGGGCGGTAGGCCTCGATGGCGTCTGTTCGCCGCGCGAGTTCGTGGGCCGCGTTCGCGTAACTGAACGTGTGATGGACCGTGTTCCAGTCGTTGAACTCGTTGCTGGTGGCGAACTGCGCGACCCGTCGTGTCGCTGCCTGTGCAACGGCGTCGGTCAGTTGCTCGGCACTGGCGCCCTCCTCGATGGCTGTCGTCAGGGCGTCAATGATGGCTTCCGGGTCCTCGGCGAGCAACTCCTCAACAAAGTCGTTGGGTCGCTCCCACTCGCGACGGCGGCCGGCGTCGACGAGGTCAGGCAACCGCTCGTGGGCGTCGAAGACCAGCGACGCGACATCGACTGGTTTGCGCCACGCCTGCTGTTCCTCGGCGCGACTCGCGCCGGTTATCTGCGGGACAACAGCACCGAGCACGTCGGGCGCGCGGTCCCAGCCAACGTGGTCCAGTGTCTCGCAAGCTTTGTTGATGAAATCGAGCGTGTGGCTGCTGTTGAGATAGAGGTGGTCGGTCGCCCCGGCCAGCAGTATCTCGACCGTCTCCGCCGGCGAGAGCACTGCGGCCGCAGTCCGAAGCGTTCGCTCTGCCCCGTTCTCGTCGCGGACTTCACAGGTCTCACGGAACCACTGCTTGAGTCGCCCCTTCGAGAGTGTCTGGTTGGTGAGTTCGTACTGCTCGAACCGCGGCGGTTCACCCGCGCAGTTCGACGCAACCTCCCGCGCGCCGACGTACATCGCCCGCTGCTTGTCGGAGCGTTCGAGCCAGCGGTGCAGCGTCGCCATCGTGCCGAGCGTGGTCAACCCCCGTCCCCAGCCAGCGTTGCGGTAGCTGACGCCAAACTCCAGTGTCGTCTCCAGCGGCGTCTCGAACCCCTCACCGAGACTGTCGAGATTGATTACTCCCTTCGCCATCACCAGCGAGAGGTTCTCGCGCAGGCCGTCGACAAGTCGGTTGCGCCAGTACGTCTCCGGCGGCACGTCGGGTTCCGGGTTGGGGTCGATCAGCACCTTGCCGTCACGGACCTTCGTCGGGTAGGTCTGGACGTCGTCGGCCCAGATGTCAAAGGTATCCCCACAGGCTAACTCGAAGCGTGCGTGGTGCCAGTGACAGGTCAGCATCCCCTCTTCGACAGTTCCTTTCGAGAGTGGAAAGCCCATGTGCGGACAGCGGTTGTCGACGGCGTAGACCGACCCTTCGTGGTAGAACAACACGACCGCTTGCCCATCCGCGGAGACGACTTCCCGCCCCTCGTCCTGCAGTGAGTCGATGTCTGTAACGCGTGTATAGCCTTCTGTGGACATACTCACACAGAGAACAGAGTCGACCCTAAAGGTTTCCTGAGCTGAATTTTTGAAACCGCGCTGACGTTATTCGACGTAGTCGATATCGTCGCCCATCTGCTTGGCGGCCTGCTCGCGTTCGGCCTCGCTTTTGCCGTAAATCTGTGGGCTCTCGACGCCCGTGACGACAATCATCGTCTCCATCTTGCCCTCGAACTCCTGGTTGACCGACGCACCCCAGATGATCCGGGCGTCCGGGTCGATTCGGTCGTAAATCTCTTCGACAACACCTTCGGCTTCCTCGATGCTCATGTCGGGGCCACCAACGACGTTGACCAGCGCGGAGTTCGCGCCATCGAACTCGACATCAAGCAGCGGCGACCTGAGAGCCGAGCGAATCGAGTCCTGTGCTTTGTTCTCGGAGTCGGATTCGCCGAGTCCAATCATCGCGACACCACCGTTCTCCATGATGGTCCGAACGTCAGCGAAGTCGACGTTGACCAGTCCGGGTTTCGTAATCAGTTCGGTCATCCCCTTGACCGAGCGCATCAGCACGCGGTCACAGATTTTGAAGGCGTCCTGCAGGGGCATCGACGGTGCGTAATCGAGCAGACGGTCGTTCGGCACGACGATGACAGTGTCGGAGACAGAGCGGAGGCGTTCGAGGCCAGCGTCGGCGTTGGCACGGCGTCGCTCACCTTCAGCAGTGAACGGAATCGTGACAATCGAAATCGTCAGTGCGCCGGAGTCCTGTGCGGCCTGTGCGACGACCGGTGCCGCACCAGTTCCGGTCCCACCGCCGAGTCCAGCAGTGACGAAGACCATATCAGAGCCGTCGATAGACTGCTGGATGTCCTCGATGTTCTCCTGTGCGGCCTCCTCGCCGATTTTCGGGACCGAACCTGCGCCGCGGCCGCCGGTTCGTTTCTTGCCGATGAGAATCTTCGTGTCAGCCTGCACCTCGTCCGCGAGGTGCTGAGCGTCGGTGTTTGCGGCAACGAGTTTCGCGCCGTGGATTCCTTCCTGCATCATTCGGGTGACGGTGTTCCCCCCGGCACCGCCACAGCCGACGACCGTAATCTTTGTTTCGAGGTCTTTAACGACCGATGCTAGCTCGTCATCGGTCATCTGCCCCGACGTGGACGGTTGTTCGTCCGTGCTCGTTGTCTCCTGCTCTGCGGGGTCGGCTTCCACAGATTCTCCGTCTTCTTCCTCGGCTTCGTCGATTGCATCGTCGATTATGGAATCCATTATTTGTACGCGCATAGAATGGGGATTGTTATAGGTTTTCCCCATCGTCTGACGCCTGTCAGACGGCTGCTTGCGAAGTCGTGAGTCGATACGCGTTTATTTATCGGTCACCCACCATCAGACGATGCGAGTGACCTTCCTCGGGACCAGCGGTGCGGTTCCGACGACCGAGCGCAATCCAACGGCGATTCTCGTCGAGCGCGAGGGCGACCGCCTGCTGTTCGACTGCGGTGAAGGAACACAGCGACAGATGATGCGGTACGAGACTGGGTTTGACGTTGGCCACATCTTTCTGAGCCATCTCCACGGCGACCACGTCCTCGGACTTGCGGGACTGCTCCAGACGTGGGATTTCAACGAGCGCGACCGACCGCTAGCCGTCCACGCCCCCGCCGGGACGCGCAGTCGCGTCCAGCAACTGATTGCGCCAACGGGTGACCAGCCCTCCTACCCAATCAGAATTCACCAGGTCGAAGCGGGCGACACCGTCGTCGACCGCGAGGAGTACGAGGTCCGGGCTATCGGCGTCGACCACCGGACCACTGCCGTCGGCTACGCGCTCGTCGAGGACGACCGAAAAGGTCGGTTCGACCGCGAGAAGGCCGAGGAAGAGTTCGGTCTGTCACCCGGGCCGGAGTACTCGAAACTTCACCGTGGCGAGGCTGTCGAACACGACGGCAGGACAATCGAACCCGAGGAAGTCGTCGGCTCACCCCGTCCCGGTCGCACGTTCGTCTACACTGGCGACACCCGGCCAGTGGAGTCGGTTATCGAGGCTGCCGAGGGTGCTGACCTGCTCGTCCACGACGCCACCTTCGGCGACGACCACCACGACCGCGCACAGAAGACCGCCCACTCCACAGCACGAGAGGCCGCGGCAGTCGCCCGCGACGCCGGGGCGAAACGGCTGGCGTTGACCCACCTGTCGACGCGATACACTGGCCGGGGCTGGCAACTGGAAGACCAGGCTGAGGAGGTGTTCGACGGCCGCGTGTTCATGGCCGACGACGGGATGCGCGTCGACATTCCCTATCCCGACGCCGACCGACCGTTCTCGATAGAGATGCTCGAATAGAGTTGAGACCAGAAGAGCAAAACCGCGGCCGTGCGGAATGCGGGACAATGCGTGACCGACGGGACCAGACAGGGAGGCAGCGATGGTGAAGTGGCGGCCGCCACGGCCCCGTCGACCTCGCGGCTTTCGGCTTGCCGACTCCGCCCAACAGATTGTCGGCGGCTTTCTGCTCGCCGGCCCCTTCGTCGTCACCGAGGAGGTGTGGGTGCTGGCGTCGAATATGAGCATCTGGCACGCACTCGGCACTGTCACCGTCGTCTTCGCGATTGGCTACGCCACGCTGTACAAGGCCGACACGACCCGTGACATCGACGACGAACAGGAGATTGCCGGGATTCCAGTGCGGTTCATCTCGCTGATGGTCGTCTCATTCGGCGCGGTCGCAATTCTGGCGATTCTGTTCGACGCGCCGAATACGTTTCTGGGCGGCCTCGAAACACGGCGAGAGGTCGTACTGGTCACGTGCAAGGCAATCAGCGTCGGCGCAATCTTCAGCGTCGTCGGCGCGGCGACCGCAGACAGCGTATTCGCAAAGTAATGAGACTCAGTTGCTCGGCTCGACCCACTCGTCGGCCCAGTCTTCGAGCGTGTCCATCACCGGACAGAGCGCCTCGCCTTTCTCGGTGAGGCTGTAGTATGTCGCAATCGGCTGTTCTTCGACGCGGCGGTCGACCAGTTCGACATCTTCGAGGTCGTCCAGTACTCGCGAGAGCGTTCGCGAACTCGCGCCGGTCGAGCGCTTCAGTTCGTTGAACCGCTTTTCGCCCTCCTGCAGGTCGTGGAGAATAACGAGTCGCCACTGCGAGCCAATCTCTTCGACTGCCTCGACGACCGGACATGCACCTTCGTTCTTCTCTTCGATAGTCTCCTCAGGAGTGGCTGCTTGCTGTGACATAGTAACGATGTGTTATTTATTTATCGGTAGAGAGATAAATAGGTTCCGAACCGAACCAGGTATCACAGCGGCAAAAGACGGTCAGGCTCTTGTGTCGGCGCTCGGAGAGTGAAGGTATGACGGAGTGGGAGGTTCTCGTTCCGGTCGAAATCGACCCAGCCGGGCCGGAGTCGATTGCGGATTTCGCGACCTGTACCGGGATGGACGAGTACGACAGCTACGACGCCGCACTCGACGATATCGACAGCTACGACGCCGCAATCGTGCGGGTCGCGACGTTCGACAGCGCGGTCATCGAGCGAGCGGACAGACTGCAGGTCATCTCGAAACACGGCAGCGGACTCGACAACGTCGATATCGACGCCGCCTCACGTCGCGGAATTGTCGTCTGCAACACGCCGGGTGCGAACGCTCGCGCAGTCGCGGAGCACGCCATCGCGCTGGTGTTCGGACTCGCGCGAAATCTTCGGGCTGGGGACAGCCACGTGCGTTCGGGCGGGTGGAATCGGTCGGCATTCACGGGAATAGAGCTACGGGACAAGACGCTGGGAATCTACGGCTTCGGGGCTATCGGACGGGAGGTGCTCGACCTCGCCAACGGCATCGGCCTCTCGGTCGCGGTGTACGACCCCCACAAGGCCGAGGGCGAGTTGCCCGAAAGCGTCGAACGCGCCGAGACGCTGCCCGGACTGTTCGAGCGCTCAGATATCGTCAGTATCCACGCGCCGTTGACTCCTGAAACCAGAGCGTCGGTATCGACCGAAGCACTGCAGGCGCTGGGTCCTGAGGGGCTGGTCATCAACACCGCACGAGGGCGAATCATCGACGAGAGCGCGCTCGTCGACGCACTCGAAGCGGGGGCCATCGGCGGCGCAGGACTAGATACGTTCGCCGAGGAACCACCGTCGACAGAGAACGCGCTGTTCGACCGAGACGATGTGCTCGTTAGTCCCCACGTTGGGGCGAACAGCCACGCCGCGCTCCGGCAGATGAGTCTGCGTTCGACGGCAAACGTCCGGACAGTCTACGAGGGCGGGATTCCGGAATCGACGGTGAACGCCGACAAGCTGGACCGTTGAGTTTTTTGCCTTCGTAGGTAAAAATAAGAGGTAATTCCGAGTCGTGTCAGCACCTCCCGCGCAGTCTTCTTACTCGTACAGGCCCTACAATGGGTAATGCGTTCTTTCGGAAATGGGTGGTCACGCTGACGCTCACAGACAGCGTTTCGGCGCGGCATCGAGACGCCCTGCTGTTCGTGCTCCTCGCCGGCCTGTTCGGTATCTCCTTCGTCGCAATCAAGACCGGACTCCGCCAGCTACCCCCGGTGCTGTTCGCCGGATTGCGCTTCGACGTTGCGGCG
>JAQCNR010000232.1 GCA_028274925.1 Halovenus sp. | reverse complement strand
CATCAGCTCCTGCTGTTTCTCGACGGCCTGCTCGCCCGTCTCTGTGAATAACTTCATCATATTCGGCGGCCACGACGGGCCATCGCTGTCGTCTGCCATCTGTAATAAAGAGGTAGCTCTTGCCTGTACATAAAGGTTGTGCGTTCTGCCACGTTGGACCATCATACGCCATCTAATGTCGCTCAGACCGCCACAGTTCCCCCTCTTTCCGAATGTTCGTCCGGCCACGCGGGGGTCGTGGCGTTTGCAGAAACGATAATCTATCTTTTTCGAGGAGAGAATCCCGCCGTTTACCGCGGGAGTGAATCCGACACTTCCCACACGATCCACCGTCGATTGCAGGCGGGATATTCCACACTAATCCACACGATTAAGTAACTATACCTACATAGACTATGTATGGCGATTCAGGTCACGCGCACCTACGTTGGTTCCATTCAGAACCAGCAACAGGTCTGCGACGGCCTTAATTCGCTTGGTGACTCCGCCTCGAAAATCTGGAACGTCGCACGATGGACAGCCGACCGCGTATGGGACGCGACCGGCGAAATCCCCGATGAAGGCTCGCTCAAATCGTACATGAAGAACCAACCGTGCTGGAAAGATTTGAACGCACAATCCAGTCAGAAAGTCATCGAAGAACTTTCCGACGCTTTCCAGTCGTGGTTCGACCTGCGACACAAAGACGACAAGGCAAATCCGCCCGGCTACCGCAAACACGGCGACAAACGACCGCGTTCCACGGTCACGTTCAAAGCAGATGGATTCAAACATGACCCTGAGAACAACCGGGTCCGACTCTCACAAGGTGAAAACCTCAAAGACTATTGGTCGGATTTCATTCTCTGTGAGTACCAGACACGCCCGGACGTAGACCTCTCGGAAGTCTCGAAGGTGCAGAACGTTCGCACCGTCTGGAACGGTGATGAATGGGAACTGCACTTCGTCTGCAAAGTCAGTCTCGAAACGAACGACTCAGCAGGCAATGGTGTTGCTGGTATCGACCTTGGTATCAAGAACATCGCCACGGTCGCGTTCCCCGACGAATACGTTCTCTACCCCGGTAACTCGCTTAAGCAAGACAAACACTACTTCACACGTGCCGAGTACGACACGGAAGGTGAGAACGGCCCATCCGATAAGTCGATGTGGGCGCGTCGAAAACTCACAGATCGTGAGGCGCACTTCTACCACGTCCTCTCAGACACTATTATCACAGAGTGTGTTGAACGCGGTGTCGGTACACTCGCGGTGAGTTGGCCTGAGAAGGTTCGAGAGTACGACTGGGGCAAGACGGGGAACAAGAAGTTGCATACGTGGGCGTTTGACCGCATCTACCAGTATCTTGAATACAAAGGCGAAGAACGCGGTGTTGAGGTGCTGAAGGAGAACGAGTGGGACACATCGAAGACCTGCTCGAAGTGTGGCGACGACACAAAGTCGAACCGTGTCGAACGTGGCCTGTACGTCTGCTCATCGTGCGATCTGGTCGGGAACGCGGATTGTAACGGGGCAGAGAATATGCGTCAGAAGATAACTCCGAGTCCTCACGGTGAGGATAGGAGTAACGGCTGTGTGGCACAGCCATCGACACACTTGTTCGACCGCGAGAGCGGGACGTTCACAACGAGAGAACAGGTCGTGTCGTAGACCGGCAAATATCCCACCTGTGGTACGGGAAGCCCCGGCGTCGTCGGGCTCTGCCCGACTGCATAAAGGATCTTCGATCCCTCTCCGTTTAGGCCGGGGAGGATGTCACCCTCAGCACTTATTACCCGCTACCACATACCGGTAAATGATGAGTACTGACTGGTACGGTAACCCATTCCTTGACAAATGGGCCGAGACATCAACCCAGATGGTGGAAAATGCTATCGCTGCTAACCGGGCCGCCGTTCAGGCCTGGAGTGTCCCCGAAGATGACGACACTGGCACAGAAACCCCACCGCTCGACCGCATCGAACCGGCCGGTGACCTGCCCGAGTGGCACGCCGAAATGAGTGCTGACGACCCGACAGAGGTCTCCGTCGGCGACACGTTCACGTTCACGAAAACAATTAGCGACGCCGACGTGAAGAGTTTCGCCGCCGCCAGCGGTGACACGAATCCGCTCCATCTCGACGAGGAATACGGGTCGAGAACCCGATTCAAGGGCCGAATTGCTCACGGGACGTTGGTTGGAGGCCTGATCAGTGCTGCGCTCGCGCGAGTGCCCGGACTGGTCATCTACCTCTCACAGGACCTCGAGTTCCTCGGTCCCGTTCGAATCGACGACCGGATCTCCGCGAACTGCGAAATCGTCGAGGATCTGGGCGACGACCAGTATCGACTCCGGACGCGGGTACTCAACGGTGAGGATGTCGCCATCGACGGTGAGGCTGTTATCCTCATCGACGACGAGCCCGACGAGTAAGCATCGACTGCGCCCGTAGTCAGCAGACGACCAGTCAGAGTCACTGTTCGCAGTTCAATTTCTGTTTGTGAAACTGACTGTTTGAGGAACGGACTCCTTTAGGGACGGCTCTCGTGAGTATGACGTATGGATAGTCGGATCACAGAACACGCACAGATACTGGTCGACTGGAGTGCCCGTATCGACGACGGCGACGACGTCGTCGTCTCCGTCGGCGAGGGGGCACACAAACTCGGGGTCGCTGTTGCTGAACAGCTCGGCGAGCGCGGGGCCAACATGGTCGTCACCTACGACTCCGAGGAGATGGACCGGGCCTACCAGCGAGCGAGCGACAGGAACTTCGAGACTGACCCCGAGTTCGAGCACGGGCTGTACGCCGAGGCCGACAGCGTCCTCTCGCTGCGCGGGACGCGAAATACCAGCGCGGGGGCAGATATCCCAGAAGAGACACAGACCGCCTTCGCCCAGGCACGCGAAGGAATCCGTGAGGCCCGCCTCGACACCGACTGGGTCTCGACAGTCCACCCAACACGCGCACTCGCACAACAGGCCGGAACGAGTTACGAAGCCTATCAGGACTTCGTCTACGACGCGATTCTCCGCGACTGGGAGGCACTTGCCGAGGAGATGGCCCAACTCAAAGACGTACTCGACGCGGGCAGTGAGGTCTGGATTCGCAAAGGCGACGGGACAGACCTGACGATGTCCATCGCGGACCGTACCGCGGTCAATAGTGCGGCGAGTGTCGCCTACGACTCCCACAACCTGCCAAGCGGCGAAGTCTTCACTGCGCCTGCCGCCACCGAGGGCGAGGTGAATTTCGACGTACCGATGACCATCCGCGGGACTCGCATCGAGAACGCTCGGCTCACCTTCGAGGACGGGGCTGTGGTCGATATTGCGGCCGATGCTGGCGAAGACGCGCTCAGGACTATCGTCGATACAGACGAGGGCTCGGACCGACTGGGCGAACTCGGCATCGGGATGAACCGCGGCATCGACCGTGTCACCGACCAGATTCTCTTCGACGAGAAGATGGGCGGGACGATTCACCTCGCGCTCGGTCGCGCCTACAAGGCCTGCCTTCCCGACGGCGAGGAGGGCAACCAGAGCGCGGTTCACGTTGATCTCATCACGAATATGCAGACCGAGGACACAGTTTTAGAAATCGACGGCGAGGTAATCCAGCGTAACGGCCACTTCCGCTGGGAGGCGGAGTTCGAGGGCTAGGCGGGGACGGCGACGACCGTCGTCGGTGCGTTCTTCAGGATGCGTTCGGTCGTGCTGCCGAGGATTTCCCCCGCGGACTCGCTGGCTCCGCGCTTTCCGACCACGATTGCGTCGGCGTCGACCCTCTCCGCGTAGGCACAAATCTCGCGTGACGGCACCCCCTCCGCGACCGCCGTCTCGTGACTGACCTCCGCCGCGTCCGCTTGCTCCGCAACGGTCTCCGTCGCTGCCTTCGCCTCGGCACGGCTCTTGTCGCCGCCGTCGAACTTCTCGGCTTTGCCTGAACGCCGGTGCATCGGCAACTTCTCGACCACTGCCAGGATGTGTACAGTTCCGTCACTCGCCGTGAGGTCAACTGCTTCTGCTGCCGCTGTCCGAGACTCGTCACTTCCGTCGACCGGAACGAGAACTGTCTCGTACATCACTTCGATATACGTCCGAAGTCGAATTAGTTATTTTCGGTTGTCAGTATCGCCACAGCTCCCATCGCTGAAACGCGGCTGTGGGATGGGTACACGCACCTCACAAGGCCTTTTCAACGTTCGGTACCTCTTTCACAGTAATGAGTGGTGTAGACTGGGAAGACGACGACCCCTTCGAGCAACAACGGGAGAACATCGATAACCCGATGAAACGGCTCTTCTTTGTCTACGGGGCCGACTACAAGGGTTCGGTGATCATTGGGATCGTCTCGAGTCTCTTTGCCCGCCTCCTCGATCTGGTCCCGCCAATCCTGCTTGGATTCGCGCTCGACGCGGTCATCCGACAGGACAAGAGTTTCGCAGCCATCTGGTTCGTCCCCGACCGGTTCATTCCGGCCGACCCGCAGGGACAACTGCTGTTAACCGTACTGTTGATCGGCGGTGCCTTCGGTCTCGGCGCGCTCTTTCACTGGGTGCGCAACTGGGGGTTCAACAGCTTCGCACAGAATATCCAACACGACGTCCGAACAGACACCTACGACAATATGCAGCGGCTGAACATGGACTTTTTCGCCGACAAGCAGACCGGCGAGATGATGTCGATTCTCTCGAACGACGTCAACCGCCTCGAACGCTTCCTCAACGACGGCATGAACTCCATGTTCCGGCTGAGCGTGATGGTGCTCGGGATTGCCGCAATCCTGTTTTACTACAACTGGCAACTCGCGCTGGTTGCGTTGCTCCCGGTGCCGCTAATCATGCTGTTCACCTACTACTTCATCAAGATAATCCAGCCCAAGTACGCCGAGGTGCGCTCGACGGTCGGCAAGACGAACTCTCGGCTGGAGAACAACCTTGGCGGAATCAAGGTTATCAAGTCCTCGAACACCGAGGAGTACGAATCTGACCGTGTCAACGAGGTCAGCCAGGACTACTTCGATGCCAACTGGGACGCAATCAATACCCGAATCAAGTTCTTCCCTGGCTTGCGAGTGCTGGCTGGGGTTGGCTTCGTTGCCACCTTCCTCGCCGGTGGGCTCTGGGTCCTCTCCGCAGAGGGACAGGCCCCGTGGATTTTCACCGAACCGCTCTCGACCGGTGAGTTCGTCACCTTCATGCTCCTTACCCAGCGGTTCATCTGGCCAATGGCGCAGTTCGGCCAGATTATCAACATGTACCAGCGTGCGCGGGCCTCCTCCGAACGCATCTTCGGACTGATGGACGAGCCTTCCCGCATCGCCGAAGACCCTGCGGCCGAGGACCTCGTGGTCAGTGGTGGCCGCGTCGAGTACGAGGACGTCGACTTCGGCTACGCCGACGAGCAGATTCTCGAAGACATCACCTTCGAGGCCGACAGCGGCGAGACGATTGCACTTGTCGGGCCGACCGGGGCCGGCAAGTCGACCGTGCTCAAACTCCTGCTTCGGATGTACGATGTCGACGACGGTGCCATCCGCATCGACGACCAGGACCTCCGGACAGTCCGGATGTCGAGTGTCCGCCGCGCAATCGGCTACGTCGGTCAGGAGTCGTACCTGTTCTACGGCACGGTCGAGGAGAACATCGCCTACGGCTCCTTCGAGGCTGACCGCGAGGAGGTTGTCGAGGCTGCGAAGATGGCAGAAGCCCACGACTTCATCCAGAACCTTCCCGAGGGCTACGAGACCGAGGTTGGCGAGCGTGGCGTGAAACTCTCTGGTGGGCAGCGCCAGCGTATCGCCATCGCCCGGGCGATTCTCAAAGACCCCGAGATTCTGGTGCTGGACGAGGCGACCAGTGACGTGGACACAGAGACAGAGATGTTGATTCAGCGCTCGCTGGACAACCTCAGCGAGAACCGGACGACCTTCGCCATTGCCCACCGACTCTCGACGATCAAGGACGCAGACCAGATTCTCGTCCTCGAAGACGGCACGATTGTCGAGCGCGGCAGCCACGACGACCTGCTCGGGGAAGATGGCCTCTACGCCCACCTCTGGGGCGTTCAGGCGGGCGAAATCGACCAGCTTCCCGAAGAGTTCATCGAGCGGGCCTCGAAGCGACAGGCCCGCACGCAGGTCAACGACGACTGACCGAACGAGACTGTTTTCAGCACGGCTCTCTCTACAGGACGATAATGCTCGTCTCTGTCTCTGACACACACCGACGCGACGACCCGGGCCTGCCGGCACACCTGCGATCCGTGATTGACGACGCCGACGTTCTCACACACACTGGCGACTTCACGACCGAAGCGGTGCTCGATAGCTTTGCGGAGTTGGCAGACACGCTCGTTGCTGTGCCCGGCAACCGCGACAGTCCGGCGGTGGAGAATCGACTGCCAGCCACCACCACGACTAAGTGGGCCGGCTATCGATTCCTGCTCGCCCACGGCCACAAACACGACGAAACCTCACTATCGCTGTTGGCTCGGCAGGACGACGCCGACGTAGTCATCACGGGTCACACACACCGGCCAGTACTCGATACGATTGGCGAGTCCCTCCACATCAACCCCGGCAGTTACGCCGACCCACGGCGCTACCGGCCTGCCTACGCGGCCGTCGAGGAGACTCCTGACAGCCTTCGAGTCGAACTTCGTGACCCCGACGGTGAGGCCTTCGAGAGCAAGAGTCTATGAACGACCTCGTCTAACCCTCAGTTAGAGCCAGTCTCCGGGAACGAACAGCACTGCCTCGGAGAGGTCGTCAGTGTACGCTTCGATTTGTCGGACTGCAGTTGCAATCTTGCCTGGCGACGCGGCGGTATCGCACGCCACTACCCCCGGGTGTGTGCCGACCGCGAGTTCGGGATTCGCTCCACGGAAGTCAGTATCTTCGCTCAGAATAGTGCGGTTCGTCTCTCGGGCAAACTCCAAGAGAACAGTATCTTCGGACCCGAGTTCGACTTCGTCACCGACGACCGCAACATCGTGGCCCTCGCCACGCGGTGCCGAAATTACTGCTGGCGGTACGTGCTCGTCCGCCAGCAATCTCATGCCTCGGGTTCAGAACGCGCTTCGGTATCGAAGTCTTCGGGACCGTGGACCGTCTCGACTCCCTCCGGAACTGACCGACGCGCTGCCTGCACCCGACGCATCTCGTCGGGATTGTCGTAATAGTAGGTGAGTGCGCGGTGGACGTCGGCGATATCGAGGTCGTAATCTGCCGCGACCTGCTCCGGCGACACGCCAGCGTCGACGACGCGCTTGGCGACGTGGTGGACACCGATACGCCGGCCGTCGATACGCGGTGCACCACCCAGCACACCGTTAGTCGAGACAATTTCGCTCATTGGTCGATGGTATGTGACAGCTACAAATAAGAATACTGCTGGATTGTCTCTGTACGCCTCCGTCGTGGTGAATAGGAAGAAACTTAACGCCGGACGGCTTCAGCAACGAACGCGAGCGCGGGTGGTCTAGTCTGGCATGACAAGGGCCTTCCAAGCCCTTAACCCGGATTCAAATTCCGGTCCGCGCATCTACTACTCTTCCTCGATGGCTTTCTCCACGACGTCGCTGACGCTGTCGACCAGTTGGTCTACAGTGTCGCTCTCGGCATAGACGCGGATGTACGGCTCCGTCCCGCTCGGCCGCACGAGTGTCCACTCCCCGTCAGCAAGTTCCAGACGCACACCGTGGTTGGTGTTGACGCCTGCCTCGGGGAACGCTTCTGGAAGTCGCTCGCGGAGGGTATCCATGACTCCAATTTTCGACTCGTCGGGACACTCGATACTCTCCTTCCGGTAGGGTCGCTCGCTGACTGGTTCACGCAGTGCTGACAATCCTTCTGCGGCG
>JAQCNR010000231.1 GCA_028274925.1 Halovenus sp. | reverse complement strand
CGAACGCCTGATCGAGGCCGCGAAAGAGCTTCAGAGCGCTCCAAGCCAATCCGAGAAAGCCGACTACGGACGCGACCCCCCGGCCAGACGTCTGTGTAAGTGCTCGTGTTACGCCGTCTTGGCCCCCAGACGAAAGCTGTTGGCTAAATATGGCTGTCACTCGGCCCGCCAGCGCCTCACCGCCGAACAACGACGCAATCGCCACGGTGAGTAGTAGTATCGGGATGACCGAGACAAACGCGTAGAAAGCGATGCCGGCCGCTAAGAACGTAAGATTGCGATCAATAATAAGCACAACAAGACTGCGGATGGTCAGGCCAGCACTCTCCAAGGGAGCGGGAAGGTACCGACCAACCCAAGTATCACTACTCATCGTCTTTCCTGCATACAGATACCTACCGCTCCCGGCGGTTAGTTACACGAGGCGTATTGTCTTCAGAAAAAGAACCTCGGCAGGGCAGGGTTCCAATATGCCAGACTTATCAGGAAAGTAACGGACTTACTGCCCAGAACGGCCACAGATGTCAAGCTACGGCCGCAGGTTGTTCGCTATAGCAACGGCGCGTCTGGCACAGGCTGTGAATGTCCCAACTTACTACCAGCCTCACCGACTGGAGATACTGCAGAGACTGACAGCATACATACTGTTCGAGGCTATCGGAATCACAAATAAGTAGCCGATAGTTTTCACACACGGGAAATTGCAACTACCGATGCCAGCGCTGTCCTGGGTTTTCTGCAGTGCGCACGAGTGAATCTGTTGATCGGCAGTCGTCGCCTGTGAACGATTTGTGTCCACTCATTTCACGTCCTCCGCAGGGCCACCCAGTTCGTAAGCGAGACTCCCGCACTCGATGGCGCAAGGAACAGTAGAATTGTATTGGGATATCATCTATCGTCAGTAAAAACCCGTCAGAGGACCGGTACATACGACTCCGGAGTCCGCGAGGCGCGTGAAAATTCGTGACCAACTCATGAACGCTTCTCTGTTGGATTGTTACCAAACACAGGACCACTGCTTGTTTTTCCCAGGCTGACGATATCTACGAGCACTCACTCTTCGTGGCCGGCTGGTGGCGGGCCGACAATCTCGATTTGGTGGTCCGCTGCCAGGTCGTTCACACGACCGATTGCCTCCTCTGAGGGCGGCGAGGTCGGGACTGTCTCGTCGTCTGTCTGTTCCCCGACAGCGGTGACGAACTCGTCGAAACCAGCGGGTGCCGTCGTTACGAGAACTACGGACTGTTCGTCAGCAACGAGACTGTGCTGTTCGCCTCGTGGCAGGACGACCGTGTTTCCCGCCGGAACGGTGTGAGCGGTCTCTGCGGTGTGTGCGGTCACCTCTCCATCGATGACGTGAATCGTTTCGTCGGCGTCCTCGTGAATGTGCATCGGCGGTGCGTGACCCGCCCGGAGATGCATCTCGACGACCGATTGCCGGCCGTTCGTCTCGTCGCCAGCAACTCGGACGTACGCGAGGGTATCCAGAAACTGGTATGCCGTTGCCTCCGACCGTCCACCGACTGCAGGTGCAGTGAACTGAGACATACATCCATGTTATTTGTGCGATGGTAAAAATTATTTTCACGGAACCAGTTCTCGTCCGTCTCAGTCGCCGTCAGGTGTCCCGACCACATCGCCGTCATCCTCGACGGCGAAGGAGGCCACCGGGGCGTTCTCGTAGGCTGTCGCGCCAGGATACCGATGCGTGACCCAGCCGTCGTGGTCGATGGCCAGTTCGACCTCCTGTTCGGGGTTGCCGTCCAGGGAGACTACACGTGCGACGACATCGCCTGCCTCGACCACGTCACCGGCGGCCACGTCGTGACGGACGATACCACCGTTTGTCGATGGTGCGTGCGGGCCGACGTAGCGGCGGACCTGTCCCGGCAGCGGCGGGTCGACGGGGTCTGGGAACTCACCGAGGCCGTCGGGAGCCCCAGCGGCAGCGTCCTTGACCATTCCGAGGTGCTCCATGACGCGGTAGGTGCCGGCGACTCCCTGGCGACGCCACTCCTCTTCTACAACGTGGTGCTGGCCGAGTTCGACCGTGATAGCGGGGATGCCGGCCTGGTTGAGCGCGCTTCCGCTGGTCGAACACTGGAGTGATTGGTCGAGATACTCCTCGACAGCGTACTCGAAGACGACCGGGAGGCCGAACGCCTCCGCGAACGCTTCGAGGTCGGCGGCGAGTTCTCGTGCCTCGCTCTCGTCACGGAGGCCACGGCCGTACAGCACTCTGTCGCGGATGACGAACGGGTGAGCGCCGGCGCTTGCGGTGTGCATGTCCAGCAGTGCGTCGGCGTCTTCGCTGAAACAATCGAACAGTCGTCGGCAGATTATCTCCTGCTGCCCCGGCGGACGCGGCCCCTCGACAGTGTCGCCGGGGTCGGCATCCTGCGTGAGGTATTCCACGTCCGGGAACTTACGATTCGGGTCGTCGTTGTTGTAGTAAGATTGTCGCCAGTTGCGCCGCAACCCTGCTGGGTTGAGGTTCGAAATCGAGACGAGACGGCCCGCGAGGTGG
>JAQCNR010000225.1 GCA_028274925.1 Halovenus sp. | reverse complement strand
AGCGGGTCGCCGTTGCGGTCCTCGACGATGACCTCTACTTCGACAAGTTGCTGTTCTTGTGTTGTGGCCGTCGTTTCCGCTGGTGCCTGTTCGGAGGCGATTTCATCGGCGGCGACACCACCGACGAGGAGGACTGTGACGAGCGCGAGCGCAGAAACCAATACACTCGTTTTGAACATATGTAAGCTATCGGAGAGGGCTCATATATGCCTACCGGCTGGTTTCAGACCGCCGCCCCTTACTTGGATTTGTCGACGACATCCTCAGCAACAGCGTCAAGTTCAGTCTCAGCCAGTGTCAGGAACGGGCCAGGTAGCGTTCGAGTGAGTGTCGCCGCGGCGACAGCGTAGGTGAGCGAGCGGGCGGTATCGGAGCCGTCGATTAACTGTTCGAGGAACGCACCGGCAAACGCGCCGTTCTCGCCGGTCGGGTCGACTGACTCCGTCTCGATTGCCTCACGTTCGTGGATAATGTTCGTGCCGGGCGAATCCCGCAGTGCAACCGCACCGCCGTTCGAGCGACGGACCACGATAATTTCGAGGTTGTACTCGTCAGCGATGGTGTTTGCGAGTTCTCGCGGGCCGCCGCTGCGGTCCAGCGCCTCCCGGGCGTCAGCCTCGTCGGCAAACAGTACGTCGATTTCGCCGGCGAGTTCTTCGAGAACGCCACTGTAGGTGTCTGGCGGTGCCAGCCCACGGCTGTAATCCAGGTCGACAGCCGTCATCGCGCCGCCGCCGCTGGCAGCCCGGAGCAACGCACCGGTCGTCTCGGCGGCCTGTTTCGAGAGGACTGCTGTCCCAAGCCCCGCAAAGATGATTTCAGTATCTTGGACGCGGTCCATCGGGAAATCAGCGGGCGTTGCTGTGGCAGCAGCCGTGTTGCCCCGGTCGTGATAGTACTTGCTCTCGCGGGGGTTGACGCCATCTTCCCGAAATGTCAGTCCCTGTCGATGGCCCGGTTGGTCACTCCAGGCCACTGCCGTGTCGACGCCCTGCTCTTCGAGTTGGGATTTAACCCGTCGCCCGAGCGGCGAGTCCGGCAGCTTCGAGAGCCAGAGTGTCTCGGCACCGATTTCGCCGGCTGCGGCAGCCACGTTACTCGCTGTCCCGTCGGCCTGAATCGAGGCTTGTCGCGCCCGTTCGAGCCGTTCGTTCCCCGATGGCGACAGTCGCAGCGGCGTCTCCCCAAACGTAATCAACTCGGTCATACCCAGCAAATATACACCGAGGCTCTTAACTCAACTGGCAAAACCCGTCGAACGACCAACACGCTCAATGGTGACCCCGACACAGCACCAGTATGACCGTCGCCGCCCGCCTCCGTGAGCAGGCCCGCCAGAGCAACCAGCGGCGACTCCTCGGTATCACCGGCGACCCTGAACAGTGTCGGGAGCGAGCACAGACGGCCCTCGCCGAGACGGACATTGGCCCCGGTGAGACGACATACGTCGGCCCAAGCGAGGCGTTTCACTGTGAGTCGCTCGGCCGGCACGACACCGACCAGCTACTCGGGACTTCGCGGCAAGCCGTCGTACTGGACTGTCACGAACGGTGCGAACCGAATACACTCGGGCGACTAGTGGGTACGGTTTCCGGCGGTGGCCTGTTTCTCCTGCTCACGCCACCGCTGTCGGCGTGGCCCGACCGCCGAGACGCCTTCGACGAGTCGCTGGCGGTCCCGCCGTACAACACGGAAGACGTGGGCACGAACTTTCGACAACGGCTGGTCGAAACGCTACGCGCACATCGTGGAATCGTCGTCGTTGACGCCGAAGACGGGACAGTCGAAGTCGACAGGGGATTCGACTTCACGCCGGCCCAGTGTTTCCCCAGACCTGCGGTCCCTGACGGCGCGCAGTTTCCGGACGCTGCCTACGAGGCCTGCCTGACCGCCGACCAGGCGAACGCCGTCATGGCACTCGAACGCCTCCACGACACGGAGCAGGCAGTCGTCGTGGAGTCGAACCGTGGGCGGGGGAAATCGAGCGCCGCCGGGTTGGCCGCCGGTGCGCTCGCACGCGCGGGTAAGGATGTACTCGTTACCGCACCCACCGCCAACAGTGCTGGCGCGCTGTTCGACCGCGCCAGAGAGTTGTTGAATCAGCTTGCCGAATCAGTGGAAAGCGCGCCGGATAAAGAGAAGCCACGACTCACAACCGGGACGGGGACGGTACGGTACGAGTCACCGGTCGACGCCGCAGAGTTGCCGGATGATCCGGATGTTGTGATAGTCGACGAAGCGGCAGGCCTCCCGGTGCGGATACTCGAAGCGACACTGGACGCGCCAGCGGTTGCGTACAGCACGACAGTCCACGGCTACGAGGGCGCAGGCCGAGGGTTCTCGATTCGATTTCGTGACCGCCTCACCGAGAGTCGCCACGACGTGACCGAGCAGCAATTGGCAGAACCCATCAGGTACGCTCCGGCTGACCCAATCGAGGTCTGGTCCTTCCGCGCGCTGGCGCTGGACGCGAGCGCGGCCGCCGACCAACTCGTCGTGGATGTGACCCCGGCGTCAGTGCAGTACCAGGCAGTATCGGGAGCGGAATTACGCGAGGACGACCAGTTGCTCCGGGAAGTGTTCGGGCTGCTCGTCGACGCACACTACCGAACGACCCCGAACGACCTGGCGCGACTGCTGGACGCACCGAACGTGAGCGCCCACTGCCTGTTCGCGGACGACCACGTTGCTGCCGTGGCGCTGCTGGCACGCGAAGGTGGGTTCGACACCGACCTGTGCCAGCGAATCCACGAGGGCGAGCGTGTGCGGGGGAATCTCATCCCCGACGTCCTGACGAGTCAACTTCGGGACCGCTCCGCTGGCGAGGCAACGGGCTGGCGGGTGATGCGCATCGCGACCCACGAGGCGGTTCGGTCCGAGGGGCTCGGGTCGGCGCTGCTGGACCAGATTCGAGCGAGAGCAACGGAGCAGGACCTCGATTATCTCGGCGTCTCGTATGGCCTGACCCCAGAACTCGCCGACTTCTGGGTGGCGAACGGATTCAATACAGTCCATCTCTCGACGACGCGCAACGCTCGCAGCGGTGAGCACTCCGCAGTGATGCTCGACCCGCTATCGTCGGCCGGCGAGAAACTGTTCGAGTACCACACTGCGTGGTTCTGTCAGCGCACCCCGGCAGCGATTCGCGAGTCGCTGACCGACGCCGACGCTGGGGTTGTCGAGGCTGCCTGCCGGACGGCCGCCGGCACGCCGGAACTGAACCTCAGTGAAACCGAGTGGGACCACGCCGCGGGAATGGCCGACGGCTCGGCAATCTTCGAGACTACGCCGCGAGGCCCACAACGACTCGCGTTCAGACACCTCGTCGACCCAGCAAAGGACGTGTGTTCGCCGACAGAACGAGACCTGCTCGTCCGGAAAGGCGTACAGGGGCAGCCGTGGTCGCAGGTTGCCGAGGCCGTCGACTTGCCGTCGGCGGCGGCCTGCAAACGACGGCTCGGGACAGTCGTGGGTCAACTGGCCGAACTGTACCGGGAGGGAGCGCAATGACCGGTCTCTTGTTTGTAGGGCTGGCCGTTGTCCTGCTCGTTGCGGGTGTCATCGGGAGCGTGATTCCAAACGTTCCCGGAGTGTTGCTCTCAGTGAGCGGCGTCTTCGTCTACTGGTGGGCCAGCGGCTACGCCGAACCGTCGACGGCGGTGGTGGTCGTCGTCACCATCCTCGCCGCGCTCGTCGTCGTTGCTGGTTTCTTTCAGGACGTTATCGCCGCACGACTGGGCGGTGCCTCGGGCTGGTCGGCGGCTGCCGCCGGCGTCGTCGGGTTCGCCTGCTTTTTTGTCTTCGGCCCGCTGGGCACAATTCTCGGCGCGGCAGTGACAGTGTTCGTCCTCGAGTACCGCCGCCAGCGCGACGCGACAGCGAGCGCACGGGCCGCGACGGCAGTTGTGCTCGCCACGATTGGCTCGGCAATCGTCGAACTGCTCGTGACGCTGATGATACTCGTGGTGATGGTCGTTGTCATCGTGCTGTGAGTGAGTCTTATACGTGATGGCTGTCAACATTCAGCATGGAGTGTACCGAGACAGACTGTGAGGCCGAGGCGGCCGTCGAGTTACACGTGCCGTGGGGAGAGACTCGGCCGGTCTGTGCGGCACACGCTCGCGTGCTGAGTCGAAAAGACGGGGTTGTTGCCAAGCCGCTGTCGTCAGCCGACGACACGCTTCCAGATGGTGCAACTGACTAGGCGCCTTCGCCAATCTGGTTCTCGTAGTCCGCACTGGAGAGATAGGCAGCGACGCGAACGCCAATCAGGCTGACGACGATACTGGCGAGAATGAACACTGCGAGATGGGTGCCCGGCGCGAGCGTGACGGCGTCGATACCACTCGACCCGATCTCGATTTCGGGAACAATCGCGGGCTCGAACACGTCGGCAAGCCGGAGGAAATACGCCGAGAACCCACGGACTGCGAGGCCAACCGCCACCGCGACGAAGGGGAGGTTGATATAGGCTGTGCCGAGTTCGTCGTTGCGGATGAACTCGTCGAGCAGGCGGCCAGCGCTGGCGATGAGTGCCGCGCCGGTCACCCACGGGATGGCGTCGTGGACGAACCGGGTCGCAAGGAGCAACTCGCCAGTCTCGCTTCCCAGCGATGTCGCACCAAGGACGCCGACGAAGGCGCCAGCCAGCGCCAACCCAGCCGCGACGACGTAGGTGACCAGCGACACCTGTCCCGAGTACAGCGAGTCACGGATTCGCTCGGAGAGCGTCGCGAGGAAGGCGTCGATTCGCAGCCCCTTGTACAACAGAAAGACACCGAGGACGGCCGCGATAGAGCCGAGCGACAGCGTTGGGCTCTGGAAGACGGCAAGCAGCGCCGGGAAGACGAGCAACGCGACGCCGACGGGAACGAGCACCGTCTTCCGGAGTTGTTCGTCCCCGAGGAACTGCTTGAGGAGGTAGTAGGTGGATTCGAT
>JAQCNR010000223.1 GCA_028274925.1 Halovenus sp. | reverse complement strand
TCCTGTGCGTGAATGTTGTCACTCGCTACATCTTGACCTTTTCTTACCAAACATTTGAGCGCCGTCTCTGTTGAGCGTTAGGTAAGACGCGACAGCGTCGACGAGTCCGACGACGACAGCACGGACAGCACCGAGTCCGACAGCCACCTTACCCCCCGCGTTCGGGAGCACGTCGAGGAATACGGTTAGCACGAGTTCGCCGCCGCCTCGTCACCGCCGGCCCGCAACGGCCCGACGAACCCCGACCTGTAGACCCCCCGAGTGTTGATGTTTCTGTGCTCGAGACAGCACTCTCTGAATTATATGCTCCCGGAGGAAACAGTGAAGTATGCAATCCAATGCAACCACGATCGCCGGTATCGTGCTCGCAATCCTCGTGCTCGGGAGTCTCGCTGTCGGCGGTGCTGCCGCCGCGGATGTCGTGTCACTTCCGTCGGTGTCACTCCCGTCGCTGTCGCTCTGACTGACAGTCGGACACACCTCGAACTTTCTTCGAGCACAGAGAGCTCCGGGTCGGCGACGAGACCAGACAGAGGTCACGGACAGCGTGGCCGATGTCGAACCATCGGGCGACTACCCCGACGAGCTCCCCCGCTGGAACGGTGGCGTCGACGTGGTTGTTCCCTACGAGGTCGCCCACTCCCGCCCACGCCTCGGTGTGGCGATCCCGGACCGGCGGCCGGTCGTGGTCCTCGTGGGAAACTAATTCACGTGAATATATTTCCCACCCCGACCGGTCGCCATGGAGGTCGAACGATGGGAACCAACTACCCCAACGACGACGAACCGAACGACAGACAGCGGCTTGCGGCCGACGAGTCCGACAGTCGCAACGCCCCTTGAGATTCGACGGGTGCTGTGACGGTCGTACTCCCGCGCTTTCACGCGGTCGTGGTCAATTATTCGTACCTGCGATTTTTTGACCACATCGACCGTCGTAACACCCCTTGAGGTCCGACGGATGCTGTGACTCTGCGACCCCCTCATCTTGCGTCCTCTTGCGTGGGGTGCAAAGCCCCTTTGAGGTTTGAGGGGAACTGTGACGAGGAAAATGTTCAAATGGACTAAGAGTGGCGTGGCGCGTGCACTCCAGAAAGTCCGTGCCTTCTGGAACGAAACACTGGATTCGTTCGGCTGATCACTCCTCACTTTCCGACGACAGCCGTCACCTACCAGCGACGGCTGTCGCCTGTACTGCGAGAATTTCTGATTCGTCTCTCTGAAATGCCATTTCTCTTGGCTCAACACGGTGTTCACCGACGACTATTTTGCTTGTGAGCTTCCACACGATTCTGACCCAGCAGTTCGTCGGGAGAGAATTTTGCCGCGGCTTTATAAACTCAGAACGCGATAGAAAATAATTATGTTTTAGTAAAGAAAAATTATGTTTTTGATATTCGGGACTGGCTAGACAGTGTGGTTGATTCCCTATCAGACGCAGTTCCTCACCGCCCTGTATCAAGATGAACGCACGGAAGTAGTGGTCTCGGGTTACTCAGCGGGATGTTCCACAGCGGCCATCAGTTCCAGAAGGGAGACACGTTCCTATGCAAACGGTGCGGGATGTCCGCCGACCGCAATCACGATATCACCGCCTGACCGAACGGTGCCAACATAAATATACACATCGACTGTTTCGTTGTTGACAGTGACTGCCGTCTCAAACTGGGATATGCGCGTCTCGTCTCCCAACAACACGGCCTCCCGTTCGGTTACTTTCCTGAAGTTGCCCAAGCCCTCGTATCCACCTTCGAGATCGCTGCTGAACTCAGAGAGTAGTTGCTTGTGTGATATCCCAGCAGGCGGGTTCTGTGGAGAACCAGCAACTTCGATTGCGGGAGTCGACACAGCAGTGAAGATAGCGGAGTTGAACTGTTCGTTTTGGACGGCAACAGTCCGCTCGTAGTTCTCACGGTAGTTCGTCGTGATAATCAATTTGCTCTGTCCCAGTGGACTGACCTGTTCTGTCACCTCGAAGGACTCACTCGCCATGGCTTCGTAGCCGTGCTCGTCTACTGCCCCCTGGTCGACTCCAACTGACTGTGCGGTGAACTCTGCGGACGGACTGTACACCAGACTGAGTAGACTCGTCGGCGCCAACAGGACAACGACCAGTACGAGCAGTGCAAGCAGGACGACGAGGCTGCCGGCAACACGCCGTTTGTGATCTGCTGTTTTACTTTCTGTCCCGTTGTGAGTGGCGCTGTCTCTGACTCCTCAGTCTCGTCGTCAACTGCGCCGTCGCTGTCGTTGTCTGCAGATGTCCGCCCTCGGCCTGGACTGCTTAAGTAACTGAACGCGAATCTCGGCTGGCCGTGATACAACGGGTCGGGGTAACCGGCCACGTGACCCGTCTGCTATTGCCCCCAGTCATAGCTGCTCATCCACACCATACTGGTGAGGTTAGACCGTCTCGTCGTCACTCTCGGTCCTGTGATTGCAAACTTCCATCTCGAGTATCTCGTACACCTCCGGGAAGCTGTTTTCGAGTATCGTGACGTCGGTCCCAAACCGCTTTTTGATTCGATTCCGAACGAGCGACCGAACCTTGTACTCGTAGTTGTCGGAGACGTCACGCTCGCCGGAGAGAATCTCCCGTTCAGTCTCGGTCAGCAACGCGCGACCTTCGTCCGCCATCTGACTGGGTGTTTCTGCTGTAGCCATGTAATACCCCATGTAGTAAGATAGCTGACCGAGACAGCTGTATTACCCCCAAAAGTATATACTTCCTACAGTATATACGGTATAGAGTAAGAATTAACTGCACGCCGCGCTGAGAGATACCTGAGCAGGGAACGACCGCAGTGGTCGGGGTGCCTGGAACACCCTCGACCTGCCATACAAACGATGGCAACCGAGGATACGCCGACAACCGACAAAGGAGTATCGAGAGTCCCCGGCGGGATGTTTTGCCGGGAGCACAGCACTGCCCGCAGGGAGGTCACCGATGCCTGAATCAACGCTCGTCCGGTTCAGACCCCTCGACGACGCCGCCCGGAAGCTCGTTCTCGAGCCTCACGCCGTCGAGGGCTACTGGACGCTCGTCGAGTACCAGCGCGAGCAGGGCGACTGGCGGTTCGCGGGTGAGACGGTCATGACGGACCTGCTGGTGCGGCCTGGCGTGGCGGCCGTCACCGCCGTGGAGGGGTCTCGATGAGCCCCGAGGCCCGCGAGACGGCGGACACGGAGGATACGCCGCCGACGCCGGCGACGCTTGCCGACTGACTCACGGCACTCGAGCAACATCTTGAGGCGCTCAGCAACTGGAAGGACAGCACCCGCGAGCAACTGTGGGCCCTCGAAGACGAGGTGGAGGCCCTGCAGGGCGACGTCCAGCAGTTCTCGG
>JAQCNR010000220.1 GCA_028274925.1 Halovenus sp. | reverse complement strand
CTCAGTGAGGAATCCGTCAGCGTCGCCGGCGAAGACTTCAGCAGGAAGCTCGGTTATAGCGCCGTGGCCGGGTTCGTTGTAGAGGAAGGTGATAGTCGCTTGAGTATCGAAGGCGCACACACCATTTATGTCTCTTTGGACGGGCGTAGCCGTTTGACTCGCTCCGCGTTCTGGTGCATTTCTTCACCCTTCAGTTCACGAACCCGGTTGAGCAGCTCACCATGTTCATGCTTTCCGGCGTGGATCCCATGCAGTTCGTCAGGTGACGGCACCGGCTCAATGATGATGTGCCCCCCTCTTCGTAGACGAACACCTCGTCCGGCGTCTGGATCCCAAACGTCTCTCGCAGCCCCTTCGGGGTCGTGGCCTGCCCCTTCTAGGAGACACGTACGACCGTTGGCTCGTTCGTACTACTTGCCATCGCCAGTACTACCGATAAATCGTTGTAGTACTGAAGCTATTCCAGTAACGTGGGAGGCTGCTATCGATCGCTGCCGTGGAAATCGTCGCCTGCAGCGTGCCACAGAAGAGGACGTCGCCATGACGGTCGGGGGGTCGCTTCAGGAGCGTGTTGGGGCACATGAGGCGAGCGGTGAGTGACGAGCACATCCATCCCTGGGACCATCCGGAGCCGACGGCACACTTCGATGTCCCAGTGGTCGTCACGTTGCTCTATCGGGTGTTGACCGGGCTTCTATTCGGGCTGTCATATCGGCCACCTAATTCAGCGAGGGAGCTCCGTCGTTCACGCTGGGCAGGACGTACATTCGCTTGTTGCCGCAGCCAGCCTGTTCTCTTGACCAGTATCATATTTATGTAATATGCCGCCACGCGTGCTATGCCTGCTTGCTGGCCCCCTCGGCCTGCTGTATACAGCCCCTGTATACAGCAGGAAACGCAACTCATCGCTCAGTAGGTCTGGATGTGGGCGACGGTGTCGTCATAGTCGCTTCCGTCTAACTCCTGCAAGAGATTCCCATCGGCGGTGTAGGCCGTCGCATCCCGTTCGACGGCGAGGGCGACGTAGGCAGCGTCGTAGGCCGTGATGTCGACAGTGCTCGAGATCTCTGCAATGGGGCCGACTGACCCGAACGAGACGAGTTCGATACCGTAGTTGTCGAGCGAGGTTGCGGCTTCGCGGAGTCGCTCGCCACCGTAGTGGCCGCTGTAATTGAGTGCATTGACCGCCTCGAAGGGCATGAGCGCTGGCGCGCACAGGTCGTGTTTGCCGTTGAGGAAATCATCACGAAGTGTCCGGGCCTGTTCGTGATGCTGTTCGGGAATATACCACTTGACGACAGTGCTGGTGTCGACGACGACATCGGCCATCAGGGCCGCTCCTCGCTGTATCGGGTATCGCGGAACTCCCGAATCTGTTCTGCCGTGTTCATCGCCGCTACCTCGTCGGTGTCGATCCAGTAATAAAGAATAGACCACATGCCGCCCGTCCCGGCGGTCGACCACTTATAACTTCTGACAATACAATCCTCTTTTATCAAGATTGTGTTGACAACTATGGGCAGTGTGTCCACGGTTACCGCATGACAGAACTCACTCCTGAGAATTTCATAGACGAACCACTTCAGACAGAACCGATAATCGAAGGTAAAGGGCAGATTGGTTGGAACACTGGGCGAATGCATCATATTGACCCATGGCCTGTAGAAGATGAATTGGTATGTGCAGTCGACGGTGATATTGGATTCGGACGCGGTACTTGGGCAAGTGCCCAGTGGTCAGTTGGTGTGTATACAGTGTGATTGTAAGCGATTTTGATAGTATAGCAAAGGTCATAAGAACACTCAATAAGTTGGCCGCCCACACTATGGTGTACGTACCAACGGTTCGGACCACTCCCGATTCGTGCGATACCACTCAATGAACTCCTCTATACCCTCCCGAATCGTTCGCGTCGGTTCATACCCAAGTAACTCCCTAGCTTTCGAGCTATCCGCGTGCGTATGTTCGGCATCAGCATCATGCCGGTCAGCAAACTCCAACTCCAAGTCTGGTGCAGTCTGGTCACGGATTTCCTCGGCCAACGTCAGAATCTCGATGTTGTCCGTACTCCCAATATTCACCGCCTCATCATCACCTCCAGCCTTATCAAGCAGCGTCACGCTCACCTCCACGACATCCTCAATAAACGTGAAATCCCGCGTCTACGTGCCATCGCCGTAAATCACAGGCGACTCCCCGTTCACACATCGCGAAACGAAATTCGAGATAGCAATGTTCGGGCGCATTCGCGGGCCATACACGGTAAAGTATCGTAACGTAACAGCGGGCAAATCGTACATCTCACTGTACGCACACGCACAGTGCTCGGCGGCGAGTTTCGACGCACCATACGGACTGACCGGCGTCGTCGGATGTGACTCATTATAGGGGAGATACTCCGGTTTGCCATACACAGATGAGGACGACGCCAACACGAACCGTTCGATACTAGTATTATGCGCGGCATCAAGCAAATTCAGCGTGTCGTCAACGTTGACCTCGTCGTACTTTGATGGGTTCTCGACGCTCGGCCGGACACCAGTGCGGCCTGGTGGTACACATGCTCCACATCTGCGACTAAATCTTTGACCAAGTCGGCGTCTCGCATGTCACCCTCAACAAGCCGATACGAGCCGTCACCGTTCGCCGCGGCGTCCTCACACACTTCGACAGTGTGCTCTTTGATTCTGATATCGTGGAACGGGTCGGAATTATCGAGGACGACGACATTGTGGCCGTCGCGGACGAATCGTTCGGCGAGGTGGCCACCAATGAAACCAGCACCACCGGTGACGAATATTCACATTATCGACGTTGAGTCGGGGACCGGTAAAAAGTCTCCCGCGTTTCACTCGGCCGACGCGTCGGCCTCGGCAGTCGCCTCGTCTACGTCGCTCGCCGTCTCGGCGTCTTCCAGTCGCTGCTCCGCTTCGTCGCGGTCCTCGGGATAGCCAACGTCGATACGCCACCCGTCCATGCGAATCGCGTCGATGGTCCACCCTGAATGCAAGAGCAAGTCGATCGCGTCACTGATCTCGTACTCGCCACGGCTGGAGGGCTGGACGAGATGACAAGCGTGGAAGATAGCGAGCGTAAACGTGTAGAAGCCAGTCATCACGAGATTCGACGGCGGGTCCTCAGGCTTCTCGACGACGTTTGTAATCTCGCCGTACTTATTGGTATCACAGACCCCGTACCGAGTGCTGTGTTGAATAGCGGCTTCTGAGCCACGGTGAGACTGCTCTGTTGAATAGCGGTTTCTTGATGAACGGTCGCTCGCCGGATCGGCGGGTGAGCGGGTGACGCCGCTGTGCTAAGACCGAGGGTAATATTAACCTCGCTCAGAGGCCGCTATTCAACACAGCAGGTGA
>JAQCNR010000217.1 GCA_028274925.1 Halovenus sp. | reverse complement strand
CCCGCGAGAGAGTGCAGCCTTCACCAAATCCTCGAGTGTCTCGATCATAATGAACGTGAATCGGTAGGTCAACAGCGCAATCTGGTCGACTGGCCGGGGGAGCAGTCGCCCGAGCAGGTACGCCACATCCGCATACTGTGTTGTCATCGATGCCGTCAGCACGAACGTGACGACGGTGAGCGACCGACAGGTGAGTTCGCTAAATAGTGCCACACCGGCCCACGTCACGGAGAGACCGCCAAGCGGTGTCTGCAGTGCCCCGCCAATCGGCGTTCCCGGTTCGAGAAAGGCCAGCGGTCCTGCCACCGAGATGATGAACAACAGCGGGAGCGTGAACCAGTACACCAGACGGCTGTAGGGGAGCCCGGCGATGCCGTATACGACCAGCATTGCACCGTACAACCCTGCGAGGAGTGCGAGCGTATCGACGACCGTCACCGCGATGACGAGCGCGCCGACAGTTCCGACCTTCGTCCAGGGGTTGATCCGGTGGAGTGGTCCCTCGCGGTGTTCGGCAAAGGCCGTAATCAATCGCGGGTCCGGAACATGATTCGAGAGTGTCGCCACAGTTACCGTGTCACGTGTTCGTCCTCGGTCACGGTACGATACCGGTCGACGTAGACGTAGAGGGCGATGCCAAAGACAACGAGCATCCCGGCGATGACACTGTACTCGAGCATCAACCCGTTCTTGCGGATGGGACCAGCGACGACGATACCCCGACCGAAGTCGATGAGCGAGCCGCCGCCGTCTTTCACGCCGCGTTGAAGCGTTTTTGCCGACCGCTTGGCCCACGGAAGCGCGCCGCCGGTCGCGGTAAAGCCCCACAGGCCTGCCGCCAGGCAGACTCCAAACAGGCCGAGTACTCCGCCGTACTGTTTCCAGCGCTGCATCAGGCGGTCACCCCCGTCGTCTCCTCGCGAGTCTCTCGCTCCTCGACTCCGACGAGGTCGGGACGAACCGACGCGAGGAACTGAACAATAAAGCCAGTCAGGATGCCCTCGATGACCGCGACACCGAGGTTGAGCCCGACCAATCCGCCGACAGCGACTGCCAGGTCACCGCGTGGGAGGGCACTCCCGTTCACACCACTGACGACGATAATCACACCCATCAGCACTGCTCCGGCAGAGAGCCCAATCGTCGCTGCACCCGCGCTGGCGGGGAACACGTCCCAGTCCATCCCTATCAACGTCTTGAACAGGTAGTAGGCGACAACCGCCTCGGTGGCGTTGACCAGGACGTTCGCCCCGAGCAGGCCAACCGCACCGTGCCCGAGTGCTGCCGAGAAGATGTTCACCACCAGTGCGATGAGCGCACCCAGCAGCGGACCGGCGAGGATGCCGACCAGTCCGGTGAGGTTCATGTGAATGCCGCCCCACACGGGGATGTTCAGCTGGAAAATCGCAAAACTCGCGGCTGCGCCGATGCCTGCGAGCGCAATCTGGTTTGTCTTGATACCACCCTTCCGAATCCGGTAGACGACTGCACTGAGCAATCCGGCGCCAAGTAGCGTCCAGAACACCAGTGCCCACACCGGGAACGAACCTTCTCCAAGGTGAATGTGTGCCATGCCTGTTTGCTAACTCTAGTAGCGTTCCTAATAAGCTTGTTGCATCAGATTAAGTAGAATAACAATCCTGGTGTAGAATATTCACGTATTTTAGCAGAAAAAGAGAGCCAAATTCTGTCCACGTAACTGATCTCGGCCTACTGCTGGTCAACTTGTGCGTTCATCGTATCGACGGGAACAACCGTGTATTCGACTGAGACTGACTCGTCTGCTCCTCGTATAGTCCCGATAAATCGCAGGGCGTCGTCGTACGCAGCTTCGATGACGAACGTCTCGACACAGCCGGCGTTGCCTTCGAGACAGTTGTGGGAGTTCGACCGAATCGACGCCTCGAATTCGTGGCGGATGTCCATCATTCGGTGCTCTATTTCAGGTTCGTCGTATCCGAAGACCGCAGTTACTGTCGCCAGTACCCGCCGCTCCTCGTAGTCCGTCTCTTGATACTCCTCGAGCAATGACTGGCACGCTTCGCGGATGACCTCACTCCGTCCAGTGTAGCCGTGTTCTTCGGCAAATGTATCGAGGTCGTTCCGGAGTTGCTCCGTCATTGAGGAGCTCACGATGGGCAT
>JAQCNR010000201.1 GCA_028274925.1 Halovenus sp. | reverse complement strand
GCGGTATGCGCGTCGTGATTATCGGTGCAGGTGAAGTTGGAACATCGATCGCTGGCAACCTCTCTAGCGACCACGACGTCGTCGTGATCGAGAACGACGAACAGCGCGCCGAGGAACTCAAATTCGAGTTCGACGTGCTCGCGATAGCCGGCGACGGCACCTCGATGGCGGTCCAAGAGGAAGCTAACGCCGGCGAGGCCGACATGTTCATCGCCTGTACCGACAACGACCGGACGAACCTCGTCGCTTGCGGCACGGCGAAGACGCTGGGTGACCCCTTCACAATCGCCCGGGTCAAATCGATCGAGTACCTGCGGACGTGGGACCGCAAACACGGGGCCTTCGGCGCGGACCACGTCGTCTGTTCTGACCTGCTCACTGCCGAGAATATCGTCCGCGTGATTGGACTCCCAACCGCAATCGACCTCGACCTGTTCGTGGGCGGAACGGTCCACATGGCCGAGTTCGAGATTGTCGAAGGGAGTCCGGTGGCTGGCCAGACTGTCGCCGAAGCCGACCGCTTCGACTCGCTCACCTTCGCCGGACTCTTTTGTGGCGACGAACTGGTCATTCCGGACGGTGAGACACGCATCGAGACGGGCAACCGCGCCGTCGTCATCGGAAGCCCAGAGAGCGTCCGGGCTTTCGGCACTGATATCGCGCCAGAGGACGCTGCCGAACGCGCTGACGATGTCGTGATTGCTGGCGGCACGGAGATTGGCTATCACACTGCTCGGTTGCTCGAAGAACAGTCGACAAAGCCCCGACTCATCGAAGCCGAGGAGAGTCGTGCACGCTCGCTGGCTGAGCAACTTCCCAACACCGTGGTCATGCAACACGACGCGACCGACACCGACTTTCTCGCCCGCGAGCACGTCGACGAATCAGACGTGTTGATCGCTGCGATGAAATCCGACGAGCGCAACCTGCTGATTGCGGTGCTGGCGAAACGACTCGGCGTCGACCGAGTCATCGCAGTTGTCGACAACACCGAGTACGTTACACTGTTCAAAGAAATCGGCATCGACGTAGCGATCAACCCACGGGACGTGACTGCCGAGGATATCACGCGGTTTAGTTTCGAGAACGTCGCGGAGAATCTGGCTGTCCTCGAAAACGACCAGGCAGAGGTGCTGGAACTGCAACTCAACGGGGACAGCAAGATGGTCGGAAAAACGATTATGGCCCTCGATCAAGAACTTGACGGCCGATTTGTCGTCGGCGCAATCACACGCGAAGGCTCGCTCATTACACCGCGTGGTAACACCGAACTCCACGCTGGCGATAAGATCGTCGTCTTTGTCGAAACCAGCTTTGCTGATGACCTGATGGCTGCGGTCTAGCGACGTCCCCATATGCCCTCTCTGCCCAGACTCCGTGTCGACGTGGGTGCAAGCCTCGACTTGACCGGCACGGTACTCATCTATCTGGCCGTGCCGCTGGTCTTCCCGCTCGGGATTGCTGTCTACTACAGCGAGGCGCTGTTGCCCTTCGTTGTGGCAATTGCAGCGACGCTCGTCCTCGGCGGCGGGCTGAGTCTGCTGGGTGACCGGGAGGCCAATCTTGGGCCACGAGAGGCCTTTCTCGCCGTTGCGTTGATCTGGTTTCTCGTTGCTGCAGTCGGTTCGATTCCGTTCGTCATCGCCGGAAACGGTACGATTGCGGGACCGGTCAACGCCATGTTCGAGGCAATGAGCGGGCTGACGACGACCGGCGGGACGGTCTTTCAGGATTTCTCGGTCCACGGGCAGTCGATTCTGATGTGGCGACAGCTTCTCCAGTGGCTCGGTGGGCTCGGAATTCTGATTCTCGCCACCGCACTGCTGTCTTCGCTGGGCGTTGGTGGAGCGCAACTGATGGAGACTGAGACCCAGACCAGCAACGTCGACAAACTCACGCCGAAGATTTCGGAGACTGCCCGACTCATCTGGGGGCTGTATATCGGCATTACTGTCCTCGCTGTCGTCGTCTACTACGGACTCGGGCTTTCCGGCCTTGCCCCGAACATGGGGCTGTACAACGCTGTTGCCCACGCCTTTACCTCGGTTGCGACGGCTGGTTTCTCGCCCGAACCGGAGAGTGCCGCGGCGTTTGCCCCCGCCGCACAGTGGGCGATGATCCCGTTCATGCTCGTCGGGTCGACGAACTTCATCCTGCTGTATCTGGTTATCAACGGCCAGCCGACGCGTCTCCTCCGTAACGAGGAATTTCACTTCTACTTGGGGACAGTTGTCGTTTTTACGACGATTGTCGTCGGCGCGCTGGCAATCGACCCCACAATCAGCTTTGGGCCCGAGGAGACGATACGACACGCGCTGTTCAATATCGTCTCGATTATTACGACAACGGGCTATGCGAGCACTGATTACACGCTCTGGTCGTCTGCCGGCCAGCACATGATTTTCGTTTCGATGTTTCTCGGCGGGATGGTTGGCTCGACAACCTGTTCGATCAAATCGCTGCGCTGGCTGGTTGCGCTGAAATCGCTCCGACGGTCGCTGTACACCAGTATCCACCCCGAAGCCATCCGCCCAGTCCGCATCTCCGGCAATTCAGTTGACGAGACGACGATTCGAGACATCTACGCCTATCTGCTGTTGAGTCTCATCATCTTCTTTATCCTGACGATTATCATCGTCGTCGACGCACAGCGACTTCCGGTCACGATCACGGAATTCGAAGCCATGGGTGCAGCAGCCTCGACGTTCCTGAATATTGGTCCTGCCTTCGGCGCGGCCGGGCCCTTCGGGACCTACGATGTCTTCCCGACGAGCACGAAGGTGGTCCTGATTGTGCTGATGTGGGTCGGCCGCATCGAGATAATTCCGGTGCTCGTCCTGTTCACGAAGTCCTTCTGGACCTCTTAGCTAAAGAGAGTCTCGAACTCCCGGAGGCTGTCGTCAGTGCCGACGATAATGAGTTCGTCGCCCGCCTCGAGTGTCGTCTCGGGGCCAATCTCTGTCTGTGTTTCGTCACCGCGCTCGATGGCGATCACGGTACAGCCGGTTCGCTTGCGGATGTTCGCGCTGGCAACTGTCTGTCCGTCGAGTTCGGGTACCGTGAGTCGGCGAACCTCGACTTGCTGGTCGACAGAGAGGCGGTCCCGGTCGTCCAGGAGGTACGAGGAGGACATCCGCCCCGTAACCGTCGCCAGCGAGAGGACGTAGTCAGCGCCCGCCCGGTAGGTTTTGGAGCTATTTGCGTTGTCCTGGACGCGAGTGATAATCTCCACGTCCGGCGCGAAGTCTCGTACCATCAGCGTGGCGAATTCTGTCATCGTGTCGCTGGGCAACGCGAGTACGACCGTCTGTGCGTCTGCGACGCCGGCCCGTTCGAGTGTCTCCGGTTCGGTCGCGTCTCCCACCACGTCGATTTCCGGTCCGTCCTCGATGTCGACAACTGTGTGCGGAATCTCTGCCTCGGCCAGCGCTTTCGTGACTGCCCGGCCCACTGCGCCGTGGCCGACGACTACTGTCCGCCCAGTCTGGAACCGACGAACCGAGGACTGGGTCATCTCGACCAGCGCCGTGAGTTGGTCTGGCCGGCCGGAGACGAGTAATACCGTCCCGGGTGGCAGTTCAGTCTTCGGTTCGGGTGAGGGGACGAACTCGCCGCGGATCCACGCACTGACGACGTTCACGCCGGCCTGCTCACGAATCGCGCTGTCAGCCAGTGTCGTCCCTGCAAGTGCGCTGCCGTGGCGGATTGCCACCTCGACGAGTTCGAGGTCACCGTTGATTTCGACGGCTTCGTCGACCTCGGACTGTAGTGCCGTCGTCACTTTCCGGGCGAGACTCTGACCAAGCAGTCGCCGCGGCGAGAGTACGTGGTCGGCTCCGGCGAGGCGGTGATACTTCGCCAGTTCTGACTCTTCGACGACGCTGACGACCGGCACGTCCTCGGCGACTTCCTTCGCGGCCAGCACGATACTCGCGTCAATCTGGTCGGAGACGTCTGCGAACAGTGCTCGCGCTGTCGAGAGCCCCGCGGCGGTCAGTCCTGCTGTCGATTCGGGGTCGGCCCTGATAACTTGGTGGCCGTCCTCGGCGAGTTCGTCCGCCCGCCCGCGGTCCGGTTCGACGATGACGTAGGGCACCGCCTGGGCGTCGAGGTCGGCGATGAGTTCCTGCGTGCGAGAGGTGTACGAACAGATGACGACATGGTCCCGCAGGTTTGACTCCAGTTCAGTCGGCGCAGAGGTCGACAGCGCCTTTTCCAATAGCGGCCCGGCGAAGACCGGCAACGCGCCGATTAGCAGTGCCATTCCCAGCAAGTT
>JAQCNR010000196.1 GCA_028274925.1 Halovenus sp. | reverse complement strand
ATTGAGACAACCACACCGTATGAGCAGAGAAATCCAGGTACGCTGATCGAGCGGGTCACTGTTTCAAGACTGTTAGCTACCGGCTAGAGCAATATCGTGCTGAGAAAGCCGAGCAAAAGACCGAGTGGATTCCGTATGAGGGACCGGACGGTGGTACAGAGTAGCTACCGGCTGGGTCAGACGATGCAACTGATGTACAGTACCAGGATTAACCACCTGGGGGTGTCCTTGAGGAAGTATCAGAAGAAGCCGCTGACACGGACACAGAGAGGCTGGAGTACGTATCGGACGAGTGTCCGAGGCTAGCTAAATACCGATGACGCGCCGAATCTGCGGCTTGAGACGGCAGACTAGTTTTGCCGTGCTTCGTCGCAAGAGACCCGTTCGGATATGCGATGCACACAGCGCGCGTAGTGACACCACTGTCTATATGGAATACAATAACTTCTCGAACTGGGCCCGGACCTACTCAATGTCCGGTATCAGATGGATCGAATCTTCCGGAATCAACAGTTGGACTTCAGAGCCATTCTCGAGTGCCAGCCGCTCAAACGTCGGAGGACGAACACTCGCTGTGAGAGCGTGCGATCCCGTCTTGATCTCGACTCGGTACTCGCTTCCCTCGTTCAACCATCGCGTAACCGTCCCCATGATTGTGTTCGCTGTTCGGTCACCGTCGGCGACGTATGGAGCTTCGAGCTCTACTCGTGAGGGATGAATACAGACTGTCACGGCAGACGCAGGTAGAGTCGACGCAGTCATGTGGAACCGAACGTCGCCGAACTGGAGTATCGCTTCGTCGGCTGTTCGGTCGGTCACTGTCCCGTCAAAGAGATTCTCGTTCCCAGTAAATCGGGCGACGAAGCGGCTCGTCGGCTGAGTGAGCACCGTCGATGGCGTGGCCACCTGCTCGAGGTCACCGTCTCGAACGATAGCGATCCGATCACCGAGTGCTGTTGCTGTGCGCTGGTCGTGGGTGACATAAAACACAGGAATCTCGAGCGATTCGAACAAGCTGTGTAGTTCGTCCCGGAGGCGTTTCTGGATCGGTGTGTCGAGACTCGATAGTGGTTCATCGAGGAGTAACGCGTCCGGGTTGGTCGCGAGCGTTCGCGCGAGCGCGACTCGTTGTCGTTCCCCACCGGAAAGCGTCGGAGGCCTTCTACCGAGTAGGTCGGTTACTTCGAGAAGTGTCGCAAGTTCGTCGACCCGATTGTTGGCTGTGGCCGCATACTCAATGTTCTCACGAGCGGTCATGTGTGGAAACAGCGCCCCCTCTTGGAAGACCATCCCCACATTCCGATTTTCGAGTGGGATCCCAACCAGTTCTCGCCCGTCAAGCCGAATTGATCCCGAACCGGGGCTCGTGATGCCAGCGATTAGCGAGAGTAGCGTCGTCTTTCCGCTGCCGGACGGCCCCAGGACAGCGAGTACTTCATCCTCGACCGTCAGGTCTACCGGACCAAACTCGAACTGTCCGTAGAGTTTGCGTAATCGAGATAGTTCGAGTGTCATTCCCATGGGTTCGAGGCAACAGTGTTGAGAATCAACAGAGCCGCGGTGGCGATCAATACCAGTAGTATCGCAACTGGATAGGCGTTATCGAGGCCGAGTTCAACAAACGCAACCCAGATCTGGACTGGCATCGTCCGTGGATAATACGCCATCATCATCGTCGCTCCGAACTCACCAATCGCTCGTGCAAAAGCGAGCGTCACACCGGCGAGAATACCCGGGCCGGCTAAGGGGAGCGTGACGTGACGAGCGGTCGTCAATCGGCTCTTTCCCAGCGAGCGAGAGGCGTGTTCGAGTGTCTGATCGACGCTCTCGAATGCCGCTTTTGCTGTCACGACCACGAACGGCGACGCGACGAATGTCTGGGCAAGTATCACTCCAGCGAGCGACCGCGTGAGTGGGACCCCGGCAGCAATCGCAACTTCACCAAGCGGTGAGCCAGGTCCAAAGACGGTGAGTAACACGATGCCGCTGACAGTTGGGGGAAGCACCAACGGGAGGACGGCGACCGCAAGGACAACTTTCCTCACAGCTCCGTTGGTGCGTGCGAGCCAGTACGCGAGCGGCAAACCGAACAGGGTGGCGACGACTGTGCTTATTGACGCCGACAGCAACGACGTGGTCGCCGAATCTACGACGGTCGGATTACTCATCCGAGCAAGAAGATCCCCAGCCGGCACCGAGAGAACCAGCGATACTATCGGCACCACATAATAAAAAAACAATACCCCTCCAAGGACGAGCGCGACGCTAAGCCAGTCGAACCCGAACGTGGCCGTTCCTGTTCGATTCGAATCTGTACGTGTCACCATTCAAATCAGGACGGTAATGTCCGAAACTGTCGACGATAGCTGTTCATTGAGCCTCCCGAGCGGGGAGTGATTCTCGCCCGATTGGTCGGTTGCCTGTCTGATGTGCTGGGGTACGTCGCCAGTGTAGACAGGGAACTGTTCGCGCACAAGGACGCCGTGTTCTTTGAGATAACTCCCGGTCGTGTGTGCGCCGAACACAGAGACTGCAGCGTCGCTCATGTGCCGGATTGTCGAGCCGTAGCTGATGAGCCCGCCCTGAATCTCCTGCCCGCTCGGCAGTGTATGCGAGGTTGCCGAGTACCAATCCTCGACATACTGTGGATCACTCAGATTGATTTGATCCGGTAGCTCGATGTGGTTGTAATCGCGTTCGACAGCCATATTCCGGTAGGCGATTGCAGCGTCAATAGAGCCAGTTTCGAACTGGCTGATTAGCGACGTTTCAGGATAAATCTGATTCTGCTGGAGAATCTGTTCTCCGAGATTCGACACGTCGTCGTAATACCGCGAGGCGAGTTCGAACATAAAGAGAGCACGGTACCCGAGCGGGTCCTGGTCGGGATTGGTTCTGCCAACGTCGACGTTCCCGCTGACTATCGGTTCGTACCAGTGTTCCGTTCCGGCCTCGGCAAGCTGTTGTCCGCCATCTGTGCCCGGATTGTACGCAATGACGATGGAGTTGCTGGTGAACACGACGTGCCACGGGGGGGTGAGCGGCTCCTCAAAGAGTGCCACGTCGGCGACTGTGACGATATCGGGATCCCGTTGGCCCTCGTCGATCATCCGAGCGACTGTCGCCGAGCCGTGAGACTCAATCTGAACTGGGACATCAACAGTGGGTTTGAGGCCGTTAGCGAGTGCGTTCTGGAGGCTTCCTGCCGCGAGGATAGCGACTGTCGTTGATTGGCCACTCGCTTGACTGCTCCTCCCAGTGACCGTAGGAGTTGCCGTCTCACCGTCGTCCTCGCTATTTCCGCTATCGTTGGCTGTACAACCCGCAATGCCAGCGACTGTGACCGTCCCAGCAGACAGGAGAAATTGTCGTCGCGAGTTAGAGGAACCACCATTCGCCATATCCAAATAGAGATAAGTTTGAGAGAAAAGCTTTTCTCAAATACATCTGTTTGATTCTGTATGGTCTCTGCTGAATCGACAATATTGACTGAACGGCAGGTTGAGGTCCTCGAACTCCGAGAGCAGGGGCAGACCCAGCAGGAAGTCGCGGACTACTTGGGGACAACTGACTCGAATATCAGTGCTATCGAACGAGCGGCAAAACAAAACGTCGAGAAGGCCCACCAGACAGTAGAACTCGTCCGCACGATTCGGTCGCCGATTCAATTGTCAGTTTCTCCGGAGGCGAGTTTCGATGATCTGGTCGCCAGGATCTACACTCATGGAGACAAAGCAGGTATCAAAATCGCGTACTGTCGCCCAGAACTCTACACACACCTGTATGAGGTTCTCGAAGAGTATACGAACCAGAACGAACTGAAGACGACCATTGATATCGGGATTACCAACGAAGGCGAGGTGAGAGTCTACACCGAAGACTTCTGACTGTGACGTCGGTTCGTGAATCTCGTTGACCTATCTTTCGACGTATTGGCTGGCGTTCACACGACTTACCTGTGTGCTAACGGGCGAGTCGGAAACTCATCGACGAGGTCACAGAGGCGGAGAAGTTCTCCCACGGAATTGTCGCCATCACCGACGCCGGCCGCTTAACGAGCGATCGAACGGGAGATAAAAAATGACATAATCGGAACGAAAGACAATACCGAAGCGTGAGTTTACTGATGGGCGACCGCCTAGCCAGTCGGCGACGCCCTGCGGTTTGTCAAAAGAATCAGCTCAGAGGTGAAATCTCGGATGCGACGGCTCCGGGTTCGTCCTGCAGTCCGGTCCGAGCGGGTCGGTCCCAGTAAAATCGCGCTAGCATTAAACCTCGTAGCATCCCCCAGCAACCTGTGAATCATTCAGCGTCTTTCCCGGCTGTGTCTCGGCGCCTGTGTCTGGTTTGCTGCGTGCCGAGCTAACGTCAAAAACTCTTTATAGTTGCCATATCTCGGTGGATGTGTCTATGACGGAACATCGGGGTCGACGTGCGTTTCTCGCGGGGAGTGTGACGGCAGCAACCATCGGTCTCACAGGCTGTACTGGCGGCGACGGTGGTGGCGCTAGCGATGGTGGTGAGGCAACCGAGGGTGGCGACAGCAGCGATGAGTCGACAGAAACTGAATTGGCCGACTCGATGACCATCTTCCACGCGGGTTCGTTGGCTCCGCCGTTTTCGGCTGCTGAACCGGAGTTTGAAGAGGAATTCGGTATCGATGTGACTCGGGAGGCAAAGGGATCTGTCGCCTCGACACAGAAGATCACTCAGCAGGGACGGTCGGCGGACGTGCTCGGCACCTCCGATTTCCGACTCATCCGCAACCGGGTACTTCCCGACTTCGGCGGCTGGTATGCCATCTTCACGACGAATTCGATGTCGATCCAGTATCGGGAAGACTCTCCTGGTGCGGATGACATCTCGAAAGACAACTGGTGGGAAGTGCTCTCACGGGACGGCATCACTGTCGGCCACTCGGACCCAGCAGTCGACCCCGGCGGGTATCGTGCGGTGATGATGCTGCAGTTAGGTGCCGAGGAGTTCGAGGGCGAGCGGCTGTACGACGACTCAACGCTGAATGCAGTAACGAACAACACGACTGTCCCGACCGGCACCGAGACGAATCTCGAGGGGCAACTGGAGTCAGGCGAGCTCGATTATGTGTTGTATTATCAGTCCATCTCGGCTACCTCTGGACTCCCGTTCATCGACCTTCAGCCAGAAGTCGACCTCTCACGGGCGACTAGCGAGTACGCTGAACACTACGCCAAGGCGGAAGTCGAGACCGACAGCGGCACGTTCACCGGCGCGCCCATCGCGTACGGACTGACCGTGCCGAGTGTCGCTGAGGCCCCAGGCCGGGGAGCCCAGTGGGTCGAGTACTTCGCGACCGAACCAGGCCGCGCAATTCTTGAAGAACAAGGCCTCGTCCCCGTTGACCCGATTGTGGTCCCTGCAAGCTCCGAAGAGACCGTCCCCGACAACGTGTTGGAGGTCGCCAGCGCACAGGACACACTCGGCCCACTGCAATTATAGGTAATCCACATCACCATCACCACGTCACTGCTCACTGATGCATATGAACACTACACTCACCTCCACGGACCATGGCGACGGAGACTGACCCCAGCCCCGGAACCTCCGCGATCGGGCGGCCACCACTGGTCGCGGCGTTCGTCGTCGTCCAAGCACTGACGTTTGCGGCTACCTACTCGGTCGGCCAGCCGACCTGGTACGCGTACTTCGTCGTTGGCAGCACAGCCGTCACCGCGTACACGCTCGACGGAACCTCCTTTACCGTCGCGGCGGCGACCGCCGGCAGTCTTCTCATGGTCGCGCTGGGACTGCCACTGTTCATGTTCGTCGCCCGGCAGTCGCCACCGCTCGTCTTCGAGAAGGCACTTGACCCAGACGTCCACCGGATGCTCTATCTCGGCGTCTACGGGCC
>JAQCNR010000192.1 GCA_028274925.1 Halovenus sp. | reverse complement strand
AGCCGCCGCGGCCCGCGGTTCGACCTCTTCGCTGACGAACTCCCGAACTGTGTCCCGGATAAGCTCTCGTTCGCGCTCCTGCGACGCAGTTGTCATAGCTCTCTCTAGGTCGGTCTCCCTCAAAATAGTAGTGCGAACCGACAGCGGTTTGTCTACGCTCGCACAGCGACAGATATGTCCTGGCAGGTGATGCCAGCCTACGATAGCTACGAGGAAGCCAGTCACGAGTTCGAGTGGGACCTCCCCGCGTCGTACAACCCCGCACACGACCTCTGCCGGAAACACGACCCCGAATCAGTCGCGCTCCGATACGACCCCGACGGCGGTGGCTCGCTCACCGACCTCACCTTCGGCGAGATTGACCGCCGGTCTGACCGACTCGCTTCTGGACTGGCTGACCTCGGCGTCGACTCGGGCGACCGCGTCGGTGTCGTCGTTCCGCAACGACCCGCAAATCCAGTCACGCATCTTGCGAACTGGAAACTCGGTGCTGTCTCCGTTCCGTTGACGGTCCTCTTTGGCCCCGACGCGCTGCAGTACCGTCTCACTGACAGCGAGGCCACCGCGGTTGTCATCGACCCGGCTGTCCGCGAGGATATGGATGCGATTCGCGATGACTGTCCGGACCTCGAACACGTCATCGAACTCGACGACCCAGCGGGTGACGCCGTGGCCTTCGACTCGGTTCTCGACCGCGGCGAGACGGGAATCGACATTTACGACGCCACCCCAGCGACAGAGAGCGCGGTGATGTACACGAGCGGGAGCACGGGCCCGCCGAAAGGCGTTGTTCACAGCCACGGGCTGTGGCTCGGCCGCGCGGCCGCCGCGTTCAACTACTTCGACCGCGAGTTAGACGGTGCAACGCTGTTCACCCCGGCAGACTGGGCGTGGGGTGCGGCGCTGGGCGGGACGCTGTTCGCTGCGTGGCACCACGGCTGCTCGGTTGTTGGCTGGCCGCGAGAGTCCTTCGAGGCCGAGGCAGTGTTTGCATGCCTCGAACGCCACGACGTAACTCACACCTTCATGCCGCCGACCGCACTCCGACTGCTCCAATCTGTCGAGAACCCAGCCGAGCAGTACGACCTCTCGCTGTCGGTAATTGCCTCCGCTGGCGAGCCGATGACCGCAGATATTCTCGAGTGGGCGGACGCAGAACTCCCCTCGGTTTCGGTCAACGAGTTCTACGGCCAGACCGAACTGAACCTCTGTGTCGCAAACGCTGGCGAGTGGTTCGAGACGCGTGCCGAGAGCATGGGCAAGCCACTGCCGGGCTACGAGGTGCAAGTGCTCGACCCCGAGAGTCACGAACCGGTCTCGCGCGGCCAAGTCGGCGAACTCGCCGTCCACCCCGGCGACCGCCGCGTCTTCTTCGACGAGTATCTCGGTCTGCCAGAGAAGACAGCGGCCAAACAAACCGACGATGGCTGGTTTCTGACTGACGATATGGTCAAGCGCGACGAAGACGGCTACATCTGGTTTGTCTCCCGGGCCGACGACGTTATTCTCACGAAGGGATACCGCGTGGGGCCGATGGAGGTCGAATCGGCAATTCTCGACCATCCTGCAGTCGAGCAGGTTGGAGTTGTCGGCGTTCCCGACGAGACGACCGGCGAAGCGATCAAAGCGGTTGTCCAGTTGGCAACGACAGCCGAGGACCCAGACACACTCCGGGCCGAGATTCGTGACCTCGTCCGCGAGAATCTCGCGGCCTACGAGTATCCCGACCAGATCGAGTTCACCGACCAACTGCCGACAACCTCGACCGGGAAGATTCGGCGGAAATCTCTGCGAGAGGAGGAGCCGTAAACACGACGACAACACACCCACAAATAAGGGGCAGCCACTTACCCGAGCCGACCGGCAAGATTCCAGAGAGATGAGCGTCGTTGCGAACATCGGGTTTGTCTTCGTCGCCGGGTTGCTGACAGCCATTGCGACCGGCCTCGGTGCGATTCCGTTT
>JAQCNR010000191.1 GCA_028274925.1 Halovenus sp. | reverse complement strand
CACTTGGTCCGTCCCGGACGAAGTAAGGCGCGAGACGCTACGCGTCTCGGCATATGCGAACGGCGAAGCCGTGAGCAATCACCGCAACGAAGTGAGGAGCACAACGAGTAGCGAGGGACCGAAGGTCCCTTGAACACTGTGAACGGCGGCGCTGCCGCCGTGAACAGGTCCCGGACGGTCAAGCGAGCAGGGGCTTTCTGGTTGTTTCAACTCAAAATGCCGGCAGAACCAGCGAAAAAAACACTCCCGATCAGTGATTCGCTTCGTGTGGATTCAGTTCGCCGCCGTAATTCTCGACGTGGTCACTGTACTCGATGAAGCGTGGCGCGTCGGGGTCGAACGGCCGCTCCAGTGCCTCGAAGGCTTTCTTCTTGTCCCAGCCCTGCAGTTTTCCGACGGCGGACTTATCTTCGAGGTCGTGGTAATCGAGGTGCTCTTTCGTGAGGTTCCACGCGTCCAGTCCTTGCTCGGTCCGGACGATGACCGAGGAGTACTCGTCGCTTGATCCGACCGAACCGACGGTCAGGTCCGCACAGAAGCCGGTGAAGTCGGCACACTCGTCACAGCCTTTCAGCGCGGCGTCGTGGAAGTTCTCGATATCCTCTTCGAGGATACGGTTGCCCTCCAGGTCGTCGACCATCAGCTTCCCGTGCAGCACGTCCATCTTGCCGACGTTGTCGATGTCGATGCCGCGCTGCTCCTGAATCTCCTCGCCGATGAGTTGCTGGTAGTTGAAGTTCTTCGTGCACATCAGCGCAATCGTGTAGTCGATTGCACGGACGCCTTCTTCCTGAGAGCCGTAGTCCCACTCGAAGTCCTGCAGCGCGCGGATGCCCTCGATTTCACAAGGCGTGCCCACGAGCGCGAGCGAGATGTCCTCCCAGTCTTTCTCGAACTTGTCTTCCCACTGCGAGAAGTCAAGGTGGCCGAGCGCCATCGTCTGGTTGTAGATGGTGCCGGTGTTATCCTTGAGTTCCTCCGGAGTGGTCGCCATGAAGCCCTCTGCCTTCCAGGAATCCTCGTCGCTCTCGCTGGCAATGAGCGCGCCGTCGATCTCGCCTGCTTCGAGCAACTGGCTGAGGACGCCGGTGACGACACCGCCGTCCTGTGAGTTGTGTCGCCAGTCTTCTTCGACGCGGGCGGAGAACTCTGTGATTGGGTCGCCGGCACCCTTGACGTTGTCCTCGCCGCCGGTAATCTTCCACTGGCGCTCGTAGCGCAGACCGCCACGGGGACAGAAGTCCCAACAGAGCGAACAACCGGTACACATCTTGACCAGTTCCGGCAGGCCGTCGTCGCCGATGCCGATGGAGTCCGACGGGCAGGCCGCAACACAGGTCCCACACTGGATACAGCGGTCGGCGTCGATGACGCCCTCGTCCAGTTCCATGAACCAGGTCTTGTCCTCCGGCGTCTCGATGTCGTTCATCTCTGAGCGAATCCCGTAGCCGGGTGTGTCGAGTTCCGCGTCGCCCGGAAGGTTGACTCGCTCGTCCGGTCGGTCAGGGTCGTCGCGGCCCTCACCGGGCAACGCCTGACTCCTGCCGCTTGCGGGTTCGGTGAACTCGATGTCGCCGAGTTCGCCGTTCTCGTCGACGTTCGTTGGCGTGCCGCCGGCGCTCTCCGCGCCAGCACCGTCAGCCATCGCACGCTTGCCATCGGTGCTGGTCGACTCGGCTGGTTCGTCGGTCGAACAGCCACAGTCCGAGCCACAACTTCCGCCAGATTTGGCTGTCTTCTCGGCCGGAATCGTCTCCGTCTGGTCTCGGGTTCGGTCGTCGTTGTCGGACAGCGGCGGGACACTCGTTCCCGCCGAGTCGCTGGCTGGAACGCCGGGTAGTGTCTGCTCGCTTTCGACAGGGCCGCCTGCTTCGCCGACACCGGGGTCGTTGCCGCCGAGTGCGGGACTGTCCTCGACCAGTTCCGGTTCTTCATCAGTCGCCATGTGCGACACCTCCGGAAACGTTGGCGTCTGCTCCTTGCATGATCGTTCGCAGGCGGTCGTTGTCGGTGCGCCGACACCAGTCGTAGAAGCGTTCGCCCTCGTGGCGCTCGTCGGCATAGGCGTCGAACAACTGTTCGAGCGCGGGGATCACCGCACTCGCCGGCACAGCGCTCTCGACCCAGTCGAGGAATTCGTTGTCCGTCCCCAGCGCGCCGCCGAGGCCGAAGTCCATTCCTTCGACGATGTTGTCGCCTTCCTCGTTCGTCGTGCCTTCGGGGTCGTCGAGTTGGACCGTCTCGCCGCGGAAGCCGATATCGGCAATCTGTGGCTGTGCACAGGAGGCCGAACAGCCTGACATGTGCATCCGGACGACATCAACGTCATCCGGCGTGTCGATGCGCTTGTCGAGTGCTTTCGCCCAGCGACGGACGCGATTTTTCGTCTCGATGATACCGTAATTACAGAACTCAGAGCCGGTGCAGCCGACTGCACCGCGAGAGAACGGCCCGGGGTCGGGCTTGTACTTGCGGGCAAACGTCTCGTTCATCAGTTTGCCGACGTTCTCCTCTTTGATGTGTGTCAGCACGAAGTTCTGGTCGGTTGCGATTCGCAGCGAGGCCTCGTCGGTACCGTACTTTTCGGCCGCGCGGGCGGCCTCGGCGAACTCGTCGCCACCCATCCGACCGGCGATGACGTTGAAACCGACGAACTTCAGACCGTCCTGTTTCTGGTCGTGGACACCGACGTGGTCGCCGGTGTAGCCCTCGGTGAGGTCGATACCACGCTCGTGGAAATCGATCTCGCTGCGGTCTCGAATCGCCTGCTCGAAGTTTTCGGGACCCATCTGCTGGACGAGATAGCGCATCCGGCAGACACCGCGGTTGTTCCGGTCGCCCAGTTCTTTGAACGTCTGGGCAACGGCACGGGTGAACTCCACGGCGTCCTCCGGCAGGACAAATACGTCCAGCGGCGAGGCCATTCGCGGGCCATCGGAGAGGCCGCCGCCGACTTTGACGTGAAAGCCGTACTTCCACTCGCCATCAACTTCCTTCTTCGCGGGCGTCATGCCCACGTCGTTGATCTGTGATTGGGCGCAGTCGTGCTTGCAGCCAGTGATAGTCATCTTGAACTTCCGGGGAAGGTTCGCGAACTCCCGGTTCTCGGTGAAAAAGTCCGAGACGGCTTCGATGACTGGCTGCGCGTTGAAGACTTCGTGGTCAGAGACGCCAGCAACCGGACAGCCGAGTACGTTCCGGGCCGAGTCACCACAGCCCTGAATCGTCGTCAGGCCAACCTCGTCGTACTTGGCCCAGATTTCCGGGACATCCTCGATTTCGATCCAGTGTTTCTGGATATCCTGTCGGGTCGTGATGTCGAGGTAGGCGTCGCCCCAGATATCGTTCTGTTCCTCCCCGCCGTGTTCGTCGGGAGCGGTGGAGTGTTTGGTCGCCATCTCGCCGATAACCTCCGCCTGTTCGGGTGTGAGATAGCCACCGGGGGCTTTCGTCCGCATCATGTAGTAATCGTCGTGAACGCCGTGGGTGTACATCCCGGCCCACTTCAGGCGCTCGAACTCACCGTCGCCTTCTGATTCGGCGATTTCCTCGAAGGACATGCCCTCCTCGGCGTACCGCTTGACATCCTCGATGACATCGAGGGGGTGTTTCTTTTCTTTCCACTCTTCGACCGTATTCATGCCAGACCACCGTGGTGACAGATGTCCGTACTCATAGATTTGCTCGTCGACAGTCTGTGTAACTGCCGCGTTACGTACCTACTGTGTCTTCACACACTTTATCCACGCTCTCTCGGTGAATACCGCCACCCTTCTGATGTACCGGAGTAAATTGCCAGTTCTTTCGAGGCAGTCGACTGGTACAATGCTGTAATTTGGCTCTCGTCACGCGGTTCTGATAGCACTCGCTACTGACTCACGCGTCGGCCGTCACTCTTACCGGAATTTGTTTCCGGTATGTGGGGCTACAGCGTCCAGTTCCGACCGTCAGGTCGTCTAGCCACGCCGCTCGGCCAACCCCAGTTGGACTCGGTTGTCGCGGAGGGACTACATCGCTCTCAGGAGGGGTACGTTGGGATTTATAGTCCGTGGTAATTGCTCGCGTGTAGCGAGATAATCCGCCGATATATTCGGTTGCTGTCCTGCGGATTTGGGGTGTAACAGAGCAGAACCGCCATGAGTAAACGTTCCGGTACAATTTTATGAGAGAACACGGTATCTTCGAGTATGCCACATACGTGTCGTAACTGCAAGCGGACATTCAGTTCCGAACTCGAACTCGACCTGCATCAGGACAACTGCGAGGATGGGGACCTCTTCTGTGACCGGTGTGGAAACCGGTTTGCGGAGCGGACCGCCACCGAGGATGGGTGGCACTATCGGTGTCCCGAATCAGAATGTGATGGTGAAGGTATTGGCGACGACATCCATCAGGTAACCGACGTACGGCTTCAGACGCCGTAGAATCGGCCGCTTTCCGGGGGGATTCTTCTCTTTCCTTTCTCGATGCGGTGTGTGGCGCGGTACCGTCTCTTCAGACTCCGTATTCAATTACTGATAGCTACGGGCCAGTTTTTATATTGTCATTAGACAAACTCGGGGTATGGTATCGGGCCACACTGACGGAGACAGGCTCACGAATTCAACTGTCTCGATTAGCAGACGCCAAATTCTGTGCACGACGGCAGCGGTGACAGCAGGGGGACTTGCTGGCTGTAGTAGCAACGACACGAGCGAGAGCCAAGATAACGGTTGCGGAGACGAGGAGATTACAGTTGGGGCGCCAGATGGGACCACGCACTGTGTTCGTCCGGTCGAAGCCGACCAGTCTGTGTCGGCTTACTACGCCTACGACACAAATGTTAGTGGCAGCGCTAGCACTCCGGACGAACTGGCGACGAACAACGCGACGGTAACTTTCTGTTATCGAGATACGACCAGCGACACACTGAGCCTCGTCGTCATCAACGGTGATGCCAGGTCCACGGCCGGCAGCGGCGGCGCCGTCCCGATGACCATCACCGGTGTGAGCGACGCACAATGGCAGGTTCAAGACGGCCGCCCAGGTTCGGGCTACGGCGACCTTGACCCGTATCAAACGGATAGCGGCGACCTCGGCGACTCGGAATCTGTCATCTGGGGGTGGGACAATAATCGGACCGACGGCGGCGCGGTTGGCCCACTCGGGGAGTCTTTCGACCTCACGCTGACCAGCCAATCGGAGGGATCGGTCGGTGACCAGTCCAGGACACGGTCGGGACTGAATCAGTGGCTGTTCGTTGACGGCGCAGACCAATCCTCGCCAATCGAACTGGCGACAATCGAAGAAGACAGCGGCGATTTGTCCGTGACTATTCGTCGTGGCTGACACAAGCCATCGACCGCCCGGTAACCACGCCGCGGTTCAACCGGACGACCGTAGCCACGGCAGTTCAAGCAGTTCTTTTGTGGATTCGACGACGTTGGCTGGCTTACTCTTCGCTGGCTCGCCCTGGCCAATCCAGACGGACGACATCCCAACTGCGTTAGCCCCTGCAACGTCGGTGTCGAGGGAATCACCGACGTGGACTGCTCGGGCAGGGTCGACGCCAAGACGCGTCAATACCTGCTCGAACGGCTTTGTCGCAGGCTTTGGCGGAGAGTCGGCACCCGCGACGACCACCGTTTCGACGAGGGTGTCGATTCCGAGCGCCTCGATTTTCTGTCGCTGTGCGTCAGCCGCGCCGTTGGTGATAACCGCCGTCTGATACTGGTCGCTGGCCGCTGTCAGTACGCGCTCGGCCCCCGGAAGAAACTCGACACGCGACTGGTCTCGTTCGTCGGTGAACGCCGCCGCGACTGCCCGCCCCTGTTCGG
>JAQCNR010000188.1 GCA_028274925.1 Halovenus sp. | reverse complement strand
CGCCGCCGGGAGCGCTCCCGGCGTCCAGTCGGGGAATTACGCCAACTTCTTCGCCGACGGAATCGGTGGGCTGCTCGCCGCGACTGGCCTCGTGTTTGTCTCCTACGCTGGCGTCACGAAGGTCGCAAGTGTCGCCGAAGAGGTCGAAGACCCTGGCCGAAACATCCCGCTCGGTATTCTCGGCTCGCTCGCGTTCACGACGGTGTTGTACGTTGCAATCGTCTTCGTGCTGGTCGGCGTCACGGACCCCGGAAGCGTCGCTGGCTCGCTGACGCCGGTTGCGGTTGCCGCAGAGGCAACGCTCGGCCAGTTCGGCGTCATTATCGTCATCCTCGCAGCGATTCTTGCACTTATCTCGACGGCCAACGCAGGGATTCTCTCTTCCTCGCGGTACCCCTTCGCGATGAGTCGAGACAAGCTCGCGCCGCCGTCGTTGTCCACGGTGAGTGAGCGATTTGGAACGCCAGTCAATTCGATTACAGTCACCGGCGCGGTGCTGCTGCTGTTGATTGCGTACGTGCCGATTCTCGACATCGCAAAGCTCGCGAGTGCCTTCCAGATTCTCGTGTTCGCCCTCATCAACCTGGCTGTCGTTGCCTTTCGGGAGGGAAGTACGGAGTACAATCCCGAATTCACCTCGCCGCTGTATCCGTGGATGCAGATTTTCGGCGCGGTGACGGGCGCACTGTTGCTCACACAGATGGGCACTGTCGCGCTCGTCGGTGCCGTCGTCATTGTCGCGGGTAGTATTCTCTGGTACGCGCTGTACGTCAGGCCGCGCGTGAGCCGCGAGGGTGCGGCGACGGATGCCGTCCGACGCCGCGTCGGCCGGGACGCACTGACTGACACCGAGTCGGCGAGAGACGACAGTCCTCGAGAGGTGCTTGTTGCCCTTACAAAAAACCTCGACGCGAACCGCGAGCGCTCGCTTGTCGCCGCTGGCGCTGACTTCGTCCGCGAAGACGACGGCCGTGTCGTCGTTGTTCGGTTCGACGAGGTACCGGACCAAGCGCCGCTCACCGAGGAGATGACCGCACAGACCGCCCAAGATGTCTCCTACGAGTCTCGCATCGAGGCGCTCTCTGCCGAACTCGATGTCGATATCGAGGCCGACGAAATCGTGAGCCACGAGACGAAACACGCGGTCGTCAACTTCGCAAAACACCGCGGCGTGGACACGATTATCGCCGAACACGAACCGCTTCGGCTCCGGTCGCGGCTGTTCGCTGACCCCGTCGACTGGGTCGTTCGACACGCCCCGTGTGACGTGCTTATCGTGGACAATCTTGGCTACGACCAGCCGAGCCACGTTGTTCTCTCGGGCGACGGCGGCCCGTACACGCCGCTTGCGGTGAACGTCGCTGAGGCGATTGCCGCCGCAAACGACGGTGACATCTCGCTGTGGTATCCCAGCGGCCAAGACGAGACTGACGAGTACGAACAGACGATGGCGGACTACCAGTCTGAAATCTCTGAGCTTCTCTCCGTGCCGGTCTACGCAGAGCCAATCAGAACTGACGGCGGGCAACCGTCGAGGCCTGATGTCGTCATCCGCCGCGGGACCGATGACCGACTCCGTGCGATTCTGTTCGACGACCATCCGGTCCTCCCGCAACCGGGCTGTACGACTATCACCGTCTACCCACACAAGTCACGACGAACGCGACTCTCGCGGCGACTGCTCGAGCGACTCACGTTCTAACTCGAGTAGTCTCGCCGCCTCGTGCAGCCGATGTCCTGCTCCTACAGTTGTCGGTCGAGTTGCTCGGCTGTTTGCTCGCCCACCCCATCGACCGCCCGAAGCTCCCCAATTGTCGCCTCCCGGACGCCATCAACGCTGCCGAATCGACCGAGCAGACGTTTTCGTGTCTCGGAGCCGACGCCGCTGATGTCGTCCAACGCGGTCGAGACGTCGTCTCGTAGCGTCTCGTGGTACTGGACTGCGAAGCGGTGGGCCTCGTCGCGCACCCGCTGGAGCAGTTTGAGTTTCTCGTCGCTGCTGTCCCAGTCGTACGTCCGCTCGGGCGTCACGACGAGTTCCTCGGCCTTGGCGAGTGCCACAGCAGGGACGTCCCAGCCGACGCTTGCGAGGGCGTCCCGAGCAGCCCCGAGTTGGCCCTCGCCGCCGTCGATGAGCAGGAGGTCTGGGTCCGGTCGGTCGTCGCGGCCTTCGACTGCGCGCTCGGCGCGCCACTCGACAAGTTGTCGCATATTCTCGTAATCGTCGTTCGTCTCGGTGAGTTTCTTCCGGCGATAGCCGCTCTTATCTGGCGACCCGTCGACGAAACAGACGTTGCTCCCGACGACCGCTCGCCCCTGCGAGTGGCTGACATCGAACCCCTCGATTCGGTCTGCGGCGTCGAAACCGAGTGCCGTTGCCAGCGCCCTCGTTCCGTCACGCTCGCGCTCCTGTCGGCGGGCGTTTTTCATCGCCAGGTCAACCAGCGTTGCCTCCCGGCCAGCCCCCGGAATCCGGAGTTCGACGCCGGCCTCGCCCAGCCACTCGTCCAGTCCGTCGCCGACTGGCTGTTCAGGTGCCAGCAGTCGGTCCGGGAGCTCTGTGCCGGCGTAGTACTGCGGAATGAACGCCCCGAGGACCGCACCGGGGTCCGAGGAGTCTGGCAGACCCATGCCGGTAGTCTCGTCGTCGGGTACTGCGAGGGAGTGCTGTTCACGCTCGACTAACTGGCCACCCTCGGCGCGCAACAGCGCAACCGTTGGCTCAGAACCGGCCAGCGACACACCGAGCACGTCGGTTCGGCGGCCGTCACTCTCGGCGCTGGTGACCGCCTCGCCGCCGGTCTGGCGGAACCGTTCGACGGCGTCGA
>JAQCNR010000185.1 GCA_028274925.1 Halovenus sp. | reverse complement strand
CGAGCGTGGCCTCCAGCGTTTTCGTGGTTGTCGCGGTCATGCTACTGGTTTTCCACGTAGTCCATCAACACGTCGATGCTCACTTGACCGGTCGTGGCGAGGAAATATCCCGGTTGCCAGAACGCATCTTCGAGCGTCTGTGTCACTTCAGGAAACTCCGAGCGAATCCGGCGAGACGTGACGCCTTTGAGCGAGTTGATGAACTTCGTGAGGTTGGTGGTGGGTTTGGTCGTGAACAGGATGTGAACGTGGTCGGTGCCGCCGTCCACGTTCTTGATGTCGGCCTCGAAGTCGTCTGCAATATCGTGGGCGATTTCAGCGACACGCTCCAGCCGCTCATCCGTGAGAATATCGGCACGGGACTTCGTGACAGTCACGAAGTGATACTGAAGCGCGTACACAGTGTGCGACCCGGTTTGCAGATGAGACTCCATTTGGCCTTAGCGGATATGAGACACCCAAGCCAGATAACTCTTGTGACGTGAGGTATTCAGCAGGGAGAAACCGAGTGGTTCGTTGCACAGAGCTTACGCGATTCACTCCCGCCCTGTTCGCTCCTCGGTTCCGACTGAGCGTCGGAACACTCGTCACTCACGGGAAGGGTGGGATTCTCTCGCTGAATCAAGATAGTCGAGGCCTACCCATCACGGGACGCATTCCGGGCATACCGAGAGCAAGTCGACGACTGGATCTGACCGAATCGCTTGACCTAAGATCACTCAGAAGCCGCCTGCTATCTCTTCCGAGAGAGTCTGCAGGTCGTTGCGGAGCAGGAGTACATCCTCGTAGCGGTCTTGCTTTTCCGTGGCCATCGCTCGCAGGAGAGTCTCGTCCAGTTCGGCAGGCACATCTGCGACCGCACTCGGTGGGTCGGGCTCCTCGTTTTGAATCCTGTTCATCACCTCGAACGGCTGGCCCTCGAAGGGGGGTCGGCCGGTGAACAGCTCGTAGAACACCGCACCGAGCTGGTAGACGTCGGTGATGTCGTCGACCGCGCCGTACTCGTCGTCGAACTGCTCGGGGGCAGCGTACTCGACGGTCATCCCCTCGACGCTTTTCGAGTGGTCCAGCAGGTGCTTCGAGAGCCCCCAGTCGGCCACCTTCGGGGCGTCCCAGGCGTCCGCGACACGTCGGAACAGGATGTTCTCCGGTTTCAGGTCGAGATGCGCGACGCCGCGGCGGTGGGCGTGCCGGACAGCCTTCGTGGTGGCGATGGCCGTCCACAGTGACTGCTCGAAGTCCAGTTCGTCCGCCCGCTCGCCAAGGTGGCCGGCGTCCATGTGCTCCATCGCAATCCAGGGCAGGGGCTCGCTCCCGTAGTCGACGACACCGACGATGTGGTCGTGGTCGTCGAGTCGCTGCCAGGTCTCGGCTTCCTGCATCATGCGCTCGACGGTCTCGATGTGAAGTGTGCCACCCATCCGGGGCTCTTTCAGCGCGATGTCGACCTGCTCGCCGTCGGCGGTCGCTGTGGCGTGGTAGACATCGGCGTTGCCGCCGCTCCCGAGCGGGTCGCCCTTCTCGATATCGTCGTAGGATAGCGAGTACCGCGGCGTGGTCGGAATCGTCGCCGGAGTTCGCGTGATGGCGTCCTCGGCCGCCTGCCTGAGACGCTCCTGGCGCTGTTCGAGTGCAGCGAGTCTGTCGGCGAGGTTCGGAGGGTCGTGGTCGGCGATGGCGTCGCCGGCATCCGCGAGTGCTGCTCGGGCGTCGTCGAGGTGGTCGAACACGTCGTCGAGGCGTCCGCCGTCGAGCGCTCCGGCGGCGTTGTCGAGTGCCCGCTCGGCGTGATCGAGTGCGTCGCTGGCCCGCCGACGCGCATCGCGCTCGACCTGGATTGCCTCGCGGAGCACCGTCGCGTTGTCGAGTGCCGCCTCCGCATCGGGGACGCGGTCGGGCGCGTCCTCGCGGGCGGTGGCGCGGGCCTCCTCGGCGGTATCGATGGCCTCTCGGCAGTGCGCAAGGGCACGGTCGTATGCACCGCTGTCGCGGGCCCGTCGGGCACTGTCGAGTGTCCCCGTCACGTCGTCGAGCAGGCTGTCGACGGTGTCCCCGAGACTGCTGTCGGGTGGCTGTCGGGGTGTCGATGCCCCGGCGTCGCCACGGGTGGTTCCGGACCCGTTCGAAGCCATCGGGGTGGGTTCTGCCCCAGTGCCGTCGGAGTCGTCACCGCCCCGGCGCATCAGCGCGTAGGCCCCGAACAGGAGCGCGAGGCCGCCACCGCCGCCGATTGCGGCCATCTCTGTCATGCCAAGGCTACCTTCGCTGGACGACCTGCCATCGCCCGCTGGTTCTGAGACTGTGACCATTCTCGTGGCCTCGTCACCGCCGACCCGAGCGGTCACGGTGTACTCGCCGGCGTTGCCCTCGTCTGTTGAAAAGGAGAGTTCCCCGGTGATAGACTCGCCGCCGTCGAGGTCAACCTCCATGGAGTCGCTGCCAAGCCCGGGCGCGCTCAGTTCGACAATCTGTGTACCTGCTTCGTCACCCGTGTTCTCGACTGCAACGGTCACCTCCAGCGGGTCGCCAGCGACTGGGTCGGTCGTATCAGTGATGTCGACGGTCAACGCCGCAGGTTCGCGGACCGTCACAGTCTGGTCCTCGCTGTCGTCGTCACTCTCGACGGTGGCGGTGTACTCGCCAGCATCATCCTCTGCAGTCGGGACCGAGAGTATCGGCTCGGTCGACGCTTCGGTATCGAGTGAGATGTCCTTCGAGTCGCTCCCGAGTCCGGGAACGTCCAGTTTGAGTGTCTGTGAGCCCTGACTGTCACCCGTGTTCTCGACGGCAAGGGTCACCTCAAGCGGACCGCCGGCGGCTGGGTTGTTCGTATCCGTGATGTCGACGGTGAACGCAGCCGGTTTAACAACTGTCACTGTCTGCTGTGCACTGTCGTCGTCGGTAGAGACAGTGCCTGTGTAGTTGCCAGCGTCGCCGTCGCTGGTCTGGAGCGAGAGCGTCTCGGTGGTAGATTCGCCGCCGGCGGGTGAGACCTCCGTCGAGTCGCTCCCGAGACCAGCGGCGGTCAGCGAGACGGTCTGCGTGTCCGACTGCTCACCGGTGTTCTCGACAGCAACAATCACGTCCAGTGTCTCGCCTACTGCCGGCTCTGTCGTTTCTTCGATGGTCACCTCGAAGAACGCAGGAGCCCGAGGAGTCGTCGCATCGGCCCGGTCCCCGTAATGCCCGAGCGTGCCGAGGCGCACCCGCGACCCGATGCTGTCGCCGTCCTGGGGCTCCTCCACAACCGTCGGCGACGAACCTACACGGGCTTCGGGTTGTGTGAACACCCACTCTTTGGTGCCTGTCGCCGCCTCTACCGCGTACAGCGTGTTGTCGTCGGACCCGACGTAGACGGTGCCCTCGTACACCGTTGGCGACGAGAACACAACGTCGTCGGGTCGGGTGAATGCCCACTGTTTGGTGCCCGTCGCCGTATCCACCGCGTACAGTGTCTCGTCGGCGGACCCGACGTAGACGGTCCTACCCAATACTGTCGGCGACGACCCCACGCCGCCGTCGGGCTCGGTGAACGCCCACTCCTCGCTGCCCGTCCCCGCATCTACCGCATACAGCGTCCCGTCGTCAGACCCGACGTAGACAGTCCCCTCGTACACTGTCGGCGACGACCCCACGCTGGCGTCGGGTCGGCTGAAGACCCACTGCTTGTTACCCGAGTCTGCATCCACCGCGTACAGCGTTCCGTCGTCGGACCCGACGTAGACGGAGCCATTCATTACCGTCGGCGACGAGAATATCGGGTCGTTGGGCTCGGTGAATGTCCACTGTTTGCTGCCAGTCCCTCCCTCCACCGCGTACAGCGTGCCGTCCGCCGACCCGACGTAGACAGTGCCCTCATACACCGTCGGTGATGAGGCTATGTTGCCGTATTGCTGTGTGAAGACCCACTGCTGGGTGCCCGTCGCCGCATCCACCGCGTACAGCCTGTTGTCGTTGGAGCCGACATAGACGGTGCCCTCGTACACCGTCGGCGACGAGAATACCGGTCTGTCGGGCTTGGAGAACGGCCACTCCTCGCTGCCCGTCGCCGCGTCCACCGCGTACAGCGTTCCGTCGTTGGACCCGACGTAGACGGTGGGCCCGCTGGCCTGCTGGGCACCGCTGCGCCCCGGGAGCGCCCCGACGGCGAGTGCGCCCGCCGTGGCTCCCAGCACCTCTCGGCGGGTCGGCCGTGACCCCTCCTCCGCGTCGTCCATCCTTACCCGTGACGTGCCGCTCGGTGGAAATATAGGTTCGGGTGTCGGCCATCGCTCGCCGACAGTCCGGGCGTCGATGTCGCACCGGCATCTCCACAGACGGCAATCAACTCCAAGTCAGGCGCTCGAACACCGTCGCTGGACCTGCGGGTCGCACTCGTCAGCGTTCCCACTGTCGGGGATGGTTCCTCACAACGGCGGTGTCGGATAGCAGGTGGCGCGTCAGGAGTGCTTGGGGAGTTCGTTCCCGCAGTCCGGGCAGACTGCTGTGACAACCAGGATTTCGGTGCCGCAGTACAGGCAGAACTTCGTCTCTGCTGGTTCGTCACCGGAGTGCTGTTCGGCTTCGCACTCCGGGCAGACATCGCTGGCATACATCCGGTCGTGTCTCTCGCAGTGGTTCTTCGTGTCGCTTTCGTCGAGACGTCTGTCCACACCGCCGACCTTCGAGCGGTTCACCACGCTGTCCTCGACGGTCC
>JAQCNR010000174.1 GCA_028274925.1 Halovenus sp. | reverse complement strand
GGCCGCCTCGACTTCTTCTCGGAGCGCGTCGTCTTCGACGCTGGTTACCATCCCATCCTCGACGGTGTACTCGATGGTCTGGCCGTCGTCGAGTTTGCCGTGTGGCATCATTGTCCCGTCCACAACGACGGTTCCATCGGCGGTTTCGGGGCTGACGAACACCTCGCCCGCGGGAAGGTTCGAGAACTCGCCCGGGTTGTGGACGATGCCGGTGTCCTCTCGCCACTCCCTGTCGCCCGGCTCGAAGGTGATGTCGGTGCCCTGTGGCGAGGTGACGCGAATCTCATCTGCGCCTTCGACCTGTGCGAGCACGTTTGCACACTCTTTGCGGATGCGCTCGTAGTCGGCGTCCAGCCCCATCAGGAAGACGCCGTCCGTGATACCGGGCAGTGTCGCCATGCGCGCACCCGCCTCCGTCGCGTCGACACGGGCAGTCGTGTGACTGAGACTTTTCGTCGTCGGCGCGAGCACGACATCGCTGTGCTGAATCGCGGCCGCGACCGGTTCCGGTGGCTCCTCGCCGTGCTGGTTGCCCGGCGGATATCGCAGTAGCACCGTCTCGTCGGTTATCTCGGCGGCGACGCTGTACAGCGCTTCCGCGATGGCCTGTCGCTTGTCGTCGGTGACGATGGCACAGGATTCCTCGGGCTGGAGATTCATGCACTGCTCGACGGCCGTCCGGGCGGGCCTGTTGAGCGAACTGTTTGTCATACTGCGTTCAACGGCAGCGACGCCGATAGTCGTTACCCTACCGAAACGCGAAAAGGCTATACCGGCAGGGGACGCGGCGAGTAACATGTTCGATGAGTGGCGGGCCACGACTCCAGAGACTGACGCGTCCGAGCAGTCGGTCACTGTTCCTGGCCGACCGACGGCGTTTGCGGGGGCGGACGTTGTCGAGTACACGACTTCGTTTGCGGACCCGCGCGAGCCTGCGGATGACATCGCTGTCCTGGAACTTCGGGGACTGTACGCAGACACCGAGGTCGAACTGACTGGCGACCGGTTTGACGGTGAGGGGACCGTCGAGCACGGCACGTACTTCCGACCGCTGCGCATCCCCTTCGAGCCAGACGAGGAGAACGACCTCACGGTCACCTGCCACGCACCAACTGACCGCTTCGGTGGCATCCACGACACGGACCTCGTTCCAGCCGAGCAGTCTGTGCCGGGAATCTGGTGGGGTGCTGCCCTCGAATCACACGCCCTGCCCTGTGTCGACCGCATCGACGTGTCGCCGGTGGTCAGCGACGACGGCGTGCAACTCGAACTCCGGACAACCGTGCTCACCGACGGCCCAATCGACGACCATATCACCTACTCGATTCGGCCAGCGGGCGACACCAAATCGCGGGGCATGATGCAACGCGGCAGCGTCGAAACCGACGCGGCTGGCAGGACGGTTGTCGAACACACCGTCGATGTCCACGACCCGGAACTGTGGTGGCCACGTGGTCTGGGCGACCAGCACCAGTATACACTCCGCGCGAAACTCGGTGAGACCGAATACAGCTGTACAACCGGTATCTGTGATATCGAGTTCGACGACGGACGACTCGTGGCCAACGGCGAACCCATCTCGATTCGTGGACTCAACGTGCTCACCGACGACGTAGCCGATATCGACCGCGCCATCGAGTGTAATGCAAACCTCGTGCGCGCCCACGGACACGTCCTCTCCGAGGAGTTCTACGAACGCTGTTCTGCGGCTGGGCTGCTCGTCTGGCAGGACCTGCCGCTGACCGGTCCCGGGTCGTTCGAGACGGCTGTTGGGATCGACCGCGCACGGGCGCTCGACCGCCAGTACAGCCGCTACCCCGCGCTCGCGGTCACATCTGCTCACGACGACCCGGTCGACGCCTTCGACGCCGGGCTTGGGACGGGCACACTCGACCAACTCCGCTTTCGCTATCGTGCGTGGCGCTCGAACTACGACACCAGTCCTGCCGAAGAGGTGGCGACGGCACTGCCGGACCACCGCCCATCGTTCCCAGTCGTCGGCGGCCCCGGCGTCGGGAGTGAGATTGGCTCGTACTACCCCGGCTGGTCCTACGGTGACGCAGGCGATATCGCGGAGCTTCTGAGCCGCTACCCCGCAAGCGTCGTCGCGGAGTTCGGTGCCGGCGCGCTCGCCGACTCAGACGCAACGGGAGCGATTTCCAGCTTCGACGCCGAGAAACACGACAGACACGTCGACGGCGGTGTCGAGCAGTCCCAGCAGTACCAGTCTCAGTTGCTTCGACAACTGGTTGAACATCTTCGCCGCGAGCGCCGTGGTGCGATTACCTTCGCCCTGCGCGATACGGCGTCGGGTGCGGGGATGGGAGTGTACGGTGCGGACGGCGAGGAGAAAACAGCCGTCGAGACGGTTCGTCAGGGATTCGAGCCAGTACAGGCGTTTCTGAGCACACCGAGTGAGATGGACAGTACCGTTACTGTGATCAACGACACGCCACGGGCATTCTCCGGAGAGCTTCACTGGGAGACCGACAACGTTGCTGGGAGCGCCGAGTTGACCGTCGGTGCGAGCGGTCGCTGGACCGGCGGGTCGGTCGGCCTCGGCGAGGAGGTGAGTCAGGTCACGCTCGAACTGTCCTACGACGCGGGCCAGGTGACGAACAGCTACGACCTCGCCCTGTGGCCCTGAGCCGTGGGAACGGCAGTCAAGGAGTCATCCGACCGGAATGTTTAAACCCGATCCTGCAAAAGTACCAGTTACCAGAACGCGTGCGGCGATTTGGTCGTACAGCACTCCGCCCAACATGATAGGGAACGCCTGTTTTCGACGACAGCAGATCCGCAGGGAGAGTGTCAACGACAACCGCACCGCATATGGAATCGAGGTTCAACCATGGCAGATTCGATAGACCAGTCCAAAAACATTGAAGTCACAGACGAAGAGCTCGAAAACAAATCCAAAGGCGAACTTATCAAACTCGCTGGCAAGCTCCGCGACCGGCGCAACGAGCTAAACCAGATGGCCTCCGAACGGGCCTCCAGCCGCGACGACCTCAACGCTAACACCCGCGAGAAAGTCGACGAGGCTCAGGAACACCGTGAGAAACGCGACGAACTGAACGAGCAGGTTCAGGAGCACAAAGAGAAGCGTAACGAACTCAACGCCGAGGCCAACGAACTGTTCGACCGCGTCGAACAGCTCAAAGACGACGCCAAGCTCGACGAGGGCAAGGATATCGAGGAGCTCGAATCCGAGATCGAAGATCTCGAATTCAAACAGCAGACCGAAGTGCTCGACACCGAGGACGAGCGCGAACTCATCGAGAAAATCGAGGACAAACGCGAGAAACTCGCGGAAAAAAAGGAGAAACTCGACCAGAACCAAGAGATCGACGAGATCGAAGACGAGGCCGAGGAAGTCCGCGCCGAAGCCTCCAAACACCACCAGAAGGTGACTGAACTCGCCGACGAGGCCCAGAAACACCACAACGAGATGATCGAGGCCTACCGCGAGGCCGACGAAATCCGTGACGACGCCGACGAGATGCACGAGAAATTCGTCGACGCCCAGGAAGCGGCCGACCAGCACCACGAGGACTTCGTCCGCGTCCAGAAGCGCCTGCGCGAACTGGACAAAAAGGAAGAAGAAGAGGAGCGCGAACAGCGCGAAGAGAAACAGGAGGCCGCCCGCGAGGAGGCCGAGGAGATCTACCAGCAGTTCAAGGAAGGCGAAACCCTCGACACCGAGGACCTGATGAAACTGCAGAAGACGGGTCTGCTGTAATCTAACAGTCTGTTTTTCGGCTTTAGCCCACTTACCAGCAGCACTGGGTCTCCCAGTTACTCCACTGGGAGTCCAGAACTGTCGAGTTGCCCTCGTCGGCCGTCCAGCACGGTGAACTGCTGTTCACGACGGCGTTCGAGCCAGTACAACAACCGCTCGGCCCACCGGAGCTTATGTGCTTTTTCCGCGTCGATTGTTGGGTCGTCGAACGCCCAGCCCGGAAAGACGAGTTCCGCTGCGCCACGGGCGTCAGCGAGAAACGCTGCCCGGTCGCCGTCAGTAAAGCCGCCGAAATTCCGAACCAGTCCAGCAGGTTCGGCCTGTGTCGTCGGCAACACAAACTCGTGGTCGAGTTTCGGCACCCACGCGTCCAGCGCAGCCACGTTGTCCCCGTGAGCGTGGACCGCAACGGGCGTCCCTTCTGTGGTGAGTTCGACCACCGTCTCCGGGTTCTTGTCCAGGTCAGTCACCATACAGTCGACAGCAATCTCGTGGTCACGGAGTCGGTCAGCCGCAATCGACGCCGCAACGACCACGTCAGCGTCCGCTGCCAACTGTCGTTCTGATTCCTCCGCCATGGAGTCGGCACCGCCAGCGATGGCAACGGTCTGGCCTGTCCAGTCCAGCACCCCGGTGTCGAAACTCGAATCGAGTAGCTCCGCGAGTCGGTCACCCGCTCGCTCGTCGCCTGCACGGCCGTAGCCGAAGTCAGCGAGAATAGCCTCGTACACTGGTTCCCACTGCTCGAAGTCCACAGCTAGAGACCTCTCTGGCGAGGTTTACGAGTGGGTCCGATATAAATCGGATTGAGCCGAAATGGCATACCGAACTGCCCCTGCCCGAGTATGCCCTTTCGGCCGTCATTGCCTGATTTTGGCTCTTGGGGTATAAGTTTTCTCACCGAGAACCCTCCACAACCGCCGTCAGCGCCGCGGTTAGGTTGTCATCTTCAAGCTGGTCGGTCAACGTCTCCACTGACCGAATCGAGCCTGCGACGAAGGCTGACTCCCCACCGCTGACCGCGACGTTCGCCTCTCTGCCCGCCGTTCGGAGGTGATTCAGTGTCGCCTCGTCGAGTCCGCGGAGTTCACACGCGACCGTTACGCCGGCCGCCGCAACGTCGGCGTCGTCGGTGTACCGCTGTGCGTCACTAATCGTTCGAATGTCCAGTTCTTCGATTTCGATGCCGTCGATGGTCGTCTCTGTTCGGTCTGGCGTGAACGTATCACCGACGAGTGCGGCGTCGCGGGTTTCGGCCACGTCGTGGGTCCGGATAACGTGAGCGCCGCGCTCGACGGCCATCGATGTTGCGGCCAGCGAGACAGGCAGCGCACCCTCGGTGTCTCGGCCAGCAATCGACCGGAGGAAGTTCTTGCGGTTGATCGAGACCAGCATTGGCTGGCCGAAGGCACGAAACTCCCGAAGGCGGCGGAACGTCTCGCGGTCGTCTTCGATTGTCTTCTCCTCACTCCACCCGCCGAATGCAGGGTCGATAATTGTCTTGTCGGTCAGTCCGTTCTGGAAGAGCGCGTCGTAGATATCGTCGACATCCTCGACTGCACCGGGACGCTCTAGGTCAGGCGGACTCGCCATCTTGCCCACCGCGACGTCGTACTCTTCACAGACCCGTGGCATCTCGGGGTCGGCGAAGCCACAGATGTCGTTGACCATCTCGTAGCCCTGGCTGAGCGCTTCCTCGGCGACTTCGTGATAGCGCGTTTCGATGGAGAAGACGGCGTCACCGCTGACGCTCTCCATCGTTTCGATTGCGGTGTCGAGTCGGTCGAGTTCCTCCTCCGCAGAGAGCACCTCGAATTTCTTGTTTGCCGACTCCAGTCCGACATCGACAATATCTGCGCCCTGGTCGATGAGCTGTGTATCGACGTATTCGGCAGCCTCACCCGCGTCGTCGAACACTGACGGTTTGTACGGGGACTCCTGGCTGACGTTCAACACGCCCATGATCCGTGGCGGCTGGTCGTCTCCAATCTTCAGTCCGGCCGCGTCGACAGTTCGCATACACCTTTGTTGGCTTTGAACCTGTTAAGCCGGTCGGTCCGGTGTCGACCGCTGGCCGTGACACTAGTCGGCGACCGTTCGGATGGGAAAACGTGGTCCGCTACGGAACCTGAGAAAAATTAGAGCGGTCGTTAGTAGCCAGCGCCGCCCGGTCGGCCCTCCCCTCCGTCATCGTCGTCTTCTTCAGTCTCTTCTTCTTCCTCTTCTTCGTCTGCGTCGTCGCCGGAATCGGCCTCTTCAGGCGGTCCAGCGTTCTCGGGCGGGCCAGCCTCACTTCCGTTTTCAGGCGGGCCGGCGTTACTCTTGTTCTCTGGCGGGCCAGCGTGTTCCGGTGGGCCGGCGTCGCTTTCGTTCTCGTCGTCACCGCCCGGGCCGGCGAATGCTGGCGGGCCAGTCTGGTTCGGGGAACTGTTTCCAGGGTTGTTCTCGAGCACGAACGCGGAGACCAACTGTCCGAACGGCTGGTCAGTGTCGTTCATTGCAGTCTCGTTTTCTGTGGTGTTGTCGTCAGTCGTCTGGTTGCCGAGCAGCGAATTGACGAACGAGGAGACGAGCTGTCCGAAGCTCCCTTCTTCTTCCTCGTCTTCCTCGGTGTCACCAGCAGCGTCGAGTTCTGCTTCGGTGGTGACCGTCTCGTTGTCGACAGTGGCCGTCACTGCGACGGTGGTGTCATTTTCAGGCGCGGGAAGCTCGACCGTTCCGTTTTCATCGGTAACGTACTCGCCCGTGCCACTGTAAGTCGTGTTGTCAACTGTTTCGACCGACACTGTGCTATTTGCCACTGCCGTGTCGTTCTGGGTGACTGTCACCGTGACGCCCTCGTCCTGTGTCACGTCAACAGTTGCGTGTCCGTCTGCCGCGACGGTCACTGCACCAGCAGCGAGGACAGCCGTCCCCATAGCCAGCGCAAACACGATCAGTAGTGATTTTCGTTGCATCGTACTTGCTACGTAGTGAGAAATACATCTAAACCCCCCATCCCGTTCAGTTCGTTCACCGGGTGTTCCGAATTCGCTCTCACGGACGCTGAGATTGTTAGAAGATTCAAAACGGCCGTGCAGTGTTTATCTCTCGCTGGCTGCTCGCCCGTTCATTTGCCCGCTCGTTCGAACAGCGCGGCCGCATGCTCGCTCGCCTCGTCGATGACCGTATCCAGGTCGAGGGTCTGGAGCTCTCGGTCTTCCATCAGAACGCGCCCGTCACAGATGGTATGTTGGACGTCGCTGCCTTTGACGGCGTACACGAGGTGGCTGAGCAGGTCGTGACGCGGCGTGAGGTGTGCGGCGTCGAGGTCGAGCACCGCAAGGTCGGCGTTCGCACCTACCTCCACGCGCCCGCTCTCGATACCAATCGCGTCCGCGCTTCCAGCGGTCGCCATCTCGACGACTGCCTCCGCGTCGACAGCCCGTGCGTCCGCAGCGGCCAGTTTGCCGACCATCGCTGCGTCGCGCATCTCGTCGAACATATCGAGGTCGTTGTTCGAGGCTGCGCCGTCGGTTCCGAGACCCACCGGAACGCCAGCGTCGAGCATCTCCTGGACGGGAGCCATCCCGCTGGCGAGTTTCATGTTCGAGGCCGGGTTGTGGATAACTGCCGTCTCTCGCTCGGCGAGTAATTCGAGTTCACTCTCGTCGACGTGAACGCCGTGGGCAATAAAGGAATCCTCGGCGAGCAGTCCCAACTCGTCGGCGTACGCAAGCGGGCGTTTTCCGTATTCTTCGACCAGCGGGCCAACCTCGTTTTCAGTTTCGTTGGCGTGGAGATGAATCGGAATCCCGTTTTCACGGGCCTTGGGGACGTACTCGCGGTAGAACTTCTCGTCGACAGTCGTCAGACTGTGGGGTGTGAACATCGTCTGGACGCGCCCGTCGGCCGCGCCGCTGTACTCTCGGGCGAAGGAGAGTCCGGCCTCGAAATCCTCGTGTGCGGCCTCGTCGTCTTTCCCCACCGTAATGCACCCGTGGCCAAGCCGAGCGCTGACGCCAGCTTTGTCGACAACATCGGCGACTTCGGGCATGAAGAAGTACATGTCTGCGAAGGCGGTCGTTCCCGAGCGAATCATCTCCGCAACCCCAAGTGCCGCGCCAGCCCGGACATCTCCGGCCTGTAGTTCGGCCTCGACGGGCCAGATGTCTTCCTGCAGCCAGTCATGCAACTGTTTGTCGTCTGCGCTGCCGCGAAAGAGCGTCATCGCGACGTGGGTGTGTGCGTTGACGAGTCCGGGAATCACCAGTCCATCGTCGGCGTCGAGTGTGTGGTCGGCGTCTACGGTTCCGGGCGCAGCAATCGCGTCGATTGTTCCGGCGTCGGTGTCGACCAGTACGTCGGCCTGCTCGATACTGAAGTCAGGCCGGAGCACCTGTCCGCCGGTGACTGCAAGCGTGTCCATATCCGGTCTGCGTCGCGGCGGCTCTTAATATTACAGATGTCGCGGGAAGACCTGTCCCCAGACGTGTTTGTCCAGCAGGCGGACAGTCAGTGGCTCCTCGACGGTAATCTGACAGGAGAGCCGCGGATAGCCGAACTGGACGGCAGCGCGGTCGTGCCAGTGTTCGGGCGCAACATCAGGGTCGATGTCGACCGTGCAGGTGGCACAGAGCCCGCGCCCGCCGCAGTTGGCGTGTTTCGAGACAGTGCCGTACACCTCGAAATCACGCTCCAACAGGGCGTCTCGGAGTTTGCGACCACGCGCCACTTCAATAGTCTGTTCGTCGTCGCCGTCGATGACCGTCACAGGAACTGTCTCGCTCATAGCGCGCTCAGCAGCAGCTCGGGGACAGTGAGGCCGGTGGCCGCCGAGACAGTGGCAACTGCGACGACTGAGTTGTGAAATCCGTGTAACAGTGCGGGAACGACGAGATTCTCGGTGTACTCGTAGATCCAACCGAGGCCGAGACTCGTGACGAACAGCACAGACATCGTAATCGCGATGCCAGTCGCGCTCCCGCCGCCGGCGAGCGCGAAGACGTGCGCCAACGCAAACAGCAGTGACGCAAGCAAAATAGCCGGAACTGTTGACAGCGATTCTCGAAGGCGGTTCTGAATCACGCCGCGGAACAGTGTCTCCTCGGCGGGGCCGACTACCAACAGCATACCCGCGACAATGAGTGCGATGAGCTGTGGATTCGCGGCAATCGCGTCGCCGGTCGAGTTCTCTGCGGGCTGAGCATTGCTGGGACCGACGAGTTGTGCGGCAATTTCGGTTACGACTGTCAGTATAATTCCTGCCGCGATGATGATACCAACCCACGTGACGAATACCAGCCCGATTTCCTTCAACGAAGGCACCTCAATGCCGAGATACTCACGGACACCACCCCAGTCGTATCCCTGACGGCGCAGAAACCACAGGCCCAGCGCGACAAACCAGCCGAACTGCAATAGCACCATTCCGACGATAACCGGCCCCCCCGGGAGGCCAATCCCGAGTAGGATTGCGCCGAGAATCGAGATAACAATCAGTGGCACCCCGAGGCCGGCAGCGCTGAGTCCGAAGGCGGTGCCAAATGCTCGAAGTGGCGACTCCTGACCCTGTCTCGACCCCGGCGCACCCGGGCCAGACTTGCGCGGCGGCGACTGTTCGTCGTCCCACTCCGTGTGCTGGTCAGTCGTCCCGTCCAGTGGCACTGTTCCGCCGTCTGCTGACTCTGCGGGCTGGCCGCCGGAGCCAGCCAACTGCGCGCCACACTCCTGACAGAAGTTGTCGGCTGGGTGAACTGCTGCCCCACAACTGTGACAGGCACCGTCCGACTCGGAGGGCTCGTCCATTACCCACAGGTTAGTCCTCCGCCGAAAAGAGCCTTTATCTCCCGCGGTCGAAACACAGTTGTTCCGGCCCGCCGAGAGATGGTGTATGCGAATCGCTGTGCCCAACAAGGGCCGTCTTCACGAGCCAACCGTCTCGCTGCTGGAACGGGCCGGACTCCACCTCGTCGACGGCGCCGACCGAAAACTGTACGCTGACACGGTTGACCCCGACGTGAGCATCCTGTTCGCCCGAGCCTCGGACATCCCCGAGTACGTCGCCGACGGCGCGGCCGAACTCGGTATCACGGGCTACGACCAGGCCCGAGAGTCTCCCGTCGACCTGACCGAACTACTGGATTTGGGATACGGCCGCTGTCGAATCGTGCTCGCCGCCCCCGAGGACGGCGATATCGACGCTATTGCGGACCTCGAAGGTGGCACCGTCGCGACCGAATTTCCACGCATCACAGAATCGTATTTCGCCGACGCTGGTGTTGACGTAAGCGTCACCGAAGTCTCCGGCGCGACGGAACTCACACCCCACGTCGATATGGCTGACGCCATCGTCGACATCACCTCGACGGGGACAACGCTCCGGATGAACCGCCTCGCAGAGGTCGAAGAACTGCTCTCGTCGTCGGTGCGACTCTTTGCCCGCGACGACGTGCAGGACGACCCCAAAGTCGGTCAGGTTTCGACGGCGCTCGACTCGGTGCTCGCCGCAGAAGACAAGCGCTATCTCATGCTCAACGCACCGGAGGACCGACTCGACGATGTTCGTGAGGTGCTTCCGGGGATGGGTGGCCCGACGGTGATGGATATCGCCGGGACAGACCAGGTTGCCGTCCACGCTGTCGTCGGCGAGGAGACGGTTTTCGAGGCCATCAGCGACCTCAAGACAGTTGGCGCGAGTGATATCCTCGTCACCGAAATTGAACGATTGGTCGAGTAAGATGGACGACGAGCAGAACCGGGAGACCACCCACCGAGTCCACGCGGCCGACGCCCGCGACCAGAACGCGCTCGCGACCGATTCTGTCGATTTAGTCGTTACCTCGCCACCGTATCCAATGGTCGAGATGTGGGACGGCCTCTTTAGCGAACTCGAACCAGACATCGAATCGTATCTCGACGCCGGGAAAGGTGACGCAGCGTTCGAGGCGATGCACGGCGTTCTCGATTCGGTCTGGGACGAACTCGAGCGGGTCGTTGCGCCGGGTGGCATCGTCTGTCTCAACGTCGGCGACGCGACGCGAACAGTCGACGGCCAGTTTCAGGTCTACCCCAACCACACCAGAATCACAGCGGCCTTCGAGCGCCGCGGGTTCGACCCGATGCCGGATATTCTCTGGCACAAACCGACCAACAGCGCCGCGAAATTCATGGGCAGTGGGATGGTCCCGCCCAACGCTTACGTCACGCTCGAACACGAGCACATCCTCGTGTTCCGCAACGGCAGTCGCCGAGCGTTCGAACCTGGCGCTGACCGACGGTACGAGGCCGCCTACTTCTGGGAGGAACGCAACCGCTGGTTCACCGACATCTGGTCGGACGTCCGTGGCCGCCTGCAAGACCTGGAAAACGATGACCTGCGTGACCGCGCCGCGGCCTTTCCCTTCGAGATTCCGTACCGACTCTGTTCGATGTTCTCTACCTACGGCGATACGGTCCTCGACCCCTTCTGGGGGACTGGAACAACCACGCTTGCGGCGATGGTCGCCGGACGCAACTCTGTCGGCTACGAGCAAGACCCGGCCTTCGTCGAGCACTTTGACGACAGCGTAACGGATGTTCCAGACATGTCTCGTGAGGTCGTGACCGAGCGACTCGCCGACCACGTGGCCTTCCTCGCTGACCGGAACGGCTCTGATACATCCCCTGACTACACCTCTGAATACTACGACTTTCCGGTGATGACGAGTCAGGAAGAAACACTCAGACTGTACGTCGTCGACGAGGTGGAGAACTCGGAGCACTCGCCCACCGAGTACAGACTGTCACACGTTCCAGCCGACCAGACGCCTGTCGTTGACCAGATAGACCTGCAGACGGCACGCAACTCAGACTGAGCGTTTTTTCACTGTCCACTCCTCCTCGGGAACGTCGAACACGAAGCGGCGACTGCCCCGTCCCGTCTGCAAGACGAGTCGCTCGCTCCCGAGTTTGTACTTCGTGACCATCCGTAGGTCAATTTCCTCTCGTAGCGTCCGCAGGCGAAACTCCTTGCGTCCCGTCTCTTCGTATATCCCCAGCGTGACGCCAATATCGTCGAACTCACAGACAATTTTCGAGTCAGTCACTTCGTCGAGGTCACCGCTGTTTCGCGCGACCCACTTCCCGAACGAGGTGGCAAAATCTTCCGACAGGCCGCCGTCCTCGTTCCAGATATCCTCCATACCTCTACGCCAAGCCCGTCATTATAGAAGCTTTGGGGAGAAAAATCAGCGATAAAAATCGCTTAGTCGAGCAGGCTCAGTTCTTCGAGCCGCGTCACAATCTTGTCGACCGCTTCCTTGGCGTCGTCGGGTTCCTTACCGCCCGTGATGACGAGTTTGCCCGATCCGAACAGTAGTGCAACCACGTCGGGGTCTTCGAGTCGGTAGACCAGTCCGGGGAACTGCTCTGGTTCGTACTCGATCTTTTCGAGACCGAGTCCAATCGCGATGGCGTTGAGGTTGAGATTCCGACCGAGATCAGCAGAGGTGACGATATTCTGGACGATAATCTCCGGGTCGTCCTCGACCTGAATGTTCAGCTCTCGTAGCTTGTCGAAGACGATTCGCAGGCTCTGGTGGACGTCATCTGTGCTCTTTGCGCCCGTACAGACAATTTTGCCGGACCGGAAAATGAGTGCTGCCGACTTTGGCTCTTGGGTCCGGTAGACGAGTCCCGGGAACTGCTCGGGGTCGTAATCCGCACCCTCGAGATCCATGGCCACGCTCTGAAGGTCAAGCTCCTGGCCAATACCAGTCGACGCAACGACGTTTTCGATATTGATGGTCTCCTTTGGATTGTCCATGTCTCAATTTAAATATCGTATTTAAGGTTTATAAAGGTTCGTGACCCCGCAAGTTACGAATCGGGGCCAGGATTATTTGAAATATGATATATTTTATTTATATCGGTACTGAGAGCGTCGCTACGGCAACCGATACGCTGATACGGATTCGGCCGTCATTACAGGCGTGTACGTTCTCGAACTCGCTGGACAGAACGACGAGTTCGCGGCTTACGAGGCCGAACACGCGGCGAGTGACGTCTCCCATCTCGCGCCGGGGCTGGTGACTGCACGCGGCATCACCGACCGAGTTGTCGACCTCGCCTACACCCACCGGGCGAGCGAACTGGTCGGCCGCGGCGTCCCGACAGTCGCGGACGCAGTCGCAATTCTCTCTGCGGCCTCGCTCGACCGTGAGGGCTCGGTTGCGGTTCGGGCCGTCGACGTTCGGTCGACAACCGGCGTCGACACGCAGACTGTCGAACGCGAACTCGGTGACCAACTGGCCGACCGCGGGTTCGAGATTGACCTCGACGACCCGGACCACGAACTTCGTGCCCTGTTTTCGGGCGGCGAAACCGGCACCTGCGCGCTGGGCTGGCTGGCCGCCGAAACTGACCGCGGCTTCGGCCAACGGACGCCGACCGACCGTCCGTTCTTCCAGCCCGGGAGCATGGAACCGATGCTCGCCCGTGCACTTGCGAACATCGCAGGTGCGCGACCGGGCGCAACAGTGCTCGACCCGATGTGCGGGACGGGCGGTCTTCTCATCGAGGCCGGCCTGACAGGTGCGGAGGTTATCGGTCTCGACGTGCAGGAGAAGATGGTTCAGGGAAGCAGAGCAAATCTCGACGACGCCCTCGGTGACGGCTACGATGTCATCCGTGGAACTGCTGGGGAACTGCCGCTTGCCGACGAAGCGGTCGATGCGGTGGTGTTCGACGCACCCTACGGTCGCCAGTCGAAAATCGAGGGCGAACTAGGCGAACTGGTGTACGACGCGCTCTGTGAGGCCCGTCGGGTCGCCTCCCGGTGTGTCGTCGTCGGCGACAAACCGTGGGCACAACCAGCACACAACGCTGGCTGGACGACCGAGGCGGTCTTCGACCGTCGCGTGCACCGCTCGCTGACGAGATATATCGTGGTGTTGCGAAGCTAAGCCGACGCGCTGGAAGCGTCTGCCGCAAGGCTTTTTCCCACCCCGCGAGTCGATACACCAATGACTGGGCTGGGGGATACGCTGGACGAAGTTGTCGGCGAAATCGACGCCGTCTTGCTTTTTACCGAAGATACCGATACATTCGAGCGATTCGACGAGGATGACCACCAGACAATTGTGGTCGGCACGGCAAACGCGCTCGACGCCGACAACTTCGTCTCCCTGCCCTTGCACTTCGAGGACGTCGAGGGGCGCATTCGATTCGGAATCGAAGGCGCACTCGACCAGGAACTGATTGCCGACGGCGACGACGTTGTCTGCCTGACGAGTTCTTTCAGCGACGCCATCGACTCGATTATCCGCGTCAAAGCCGACGAGTTCACCCGGACTGGACTGTACGACCTGTTTGTCAACTCACGGGCCGACCCTGCCGTGGTTCGGGACGTCTTCGAGGTTGCCATCGAACTCGGCAAGAAAGGCCAGAAGGGCAAGCCTGTCGGCGCACTCTTTGTCGTCGGCGACGCGGGGAAGGTGATGAACAAGTCCCGACCGCTGTCGTACAACCCATTCGAGAAATCGCACGTCCACGTCGGCGACCCAATCGTCAACGTCATGCTCAAAGAGTTCTCCCGGCTTGACGGGGCGTTTGTCATCTCGGACAGTGGCAAAATCGTCTCGGCCTACCGGTATCTCGAACCCGCCGCTGAGGGTGTCGATATTCCGAAAGGACTCGGCGCACGACACATGGCCGCGGGCGCGATTACGCAGGACACGAACGCGACGGCAATCGTACTCTCGGAAAGCGACGGGATGGTGCGGGCGTTCAAGGCCGGCGAACTGATATTCGAGCTTGATCCGGAGGAGTACTGAGATGCAGTTTGATTGGCCCCAACTGATCCGTAGTCTCTTCTCGGAGGAGGCGGCCCTGACCGCCGCGCTGCTGTTGCTTATTCTCGGTGTGTTTCTCTCCTATCTCACCTGGCGGTGGACCCATACCATCTTCCGGCGAACCGGCCTGAACGATGCCGTCGAGGGAACGACGTTTGAGCGTTCTGTGAACCGTTTTGGGACATCGACCAGCGGCATCATCGCAATGCTGCTGGCCGTGTTCGTCTACATCCTGACGGCGATTACCGCGTTCAACGTCGCACGGGTGCTCAACTTCGAACTCTTCTGGGCACAGATGACCCGGAACCTTCCGGGGCTGTTTGTCGCTGTCTTCGCGGTTATCGTTGGCCTCATCGCCGGTGACAAGGCCGAAATCAGCATCCAAGAGCGGCTCCGGTCGGTGAAACTCCCGGAAGCAACCGTCATTGGAGACATTGCGAAATACAGCATCTACTACATCGCGGCACTGATTGCGCTGGCACAACTCGGGGTTGCGACCACGGCGCTGCTCGTCTTGCTCGCTGCCTATACCTTCGGCCTCGTGTTCCTCTGTGCCGTTGCGTTCCAGCAGTTTCTCGCCGCCGGGGCCGCCGGCGTCTATCTCCTGCTAGTCGAACCGTACACCATCGGTGACGAGGTCCGCATCGACGACAAACGCGGTATCGTCCAGGAGATAGATATCTTTGTCACGCACATCGAAACCGAAGGCGAGGAGTATATCATCCCGAACCAGCGTGTGTTCGACTCTGGTATTGTTCGCGTGCGGGGCTGAGCCCAATCCGTTACGAGAGCTTTAGGAGCACGGCCACCAGAGCGTTCGTATGCGCGTAAGTGTCATCGGTGGCTCTGTCCCGCCGGAGTCGGCCCGTGAGCAGGCATTCGAGGTTGGCAAGCGACTCGGCAAGGGTGGCCACGAGATTATCTGTGGCGGCGGCGGTGGCGTGATGGAAGCAGTCTGTCGCGGTGCCCGACAGTTCGAGAGCCAGACTGTCGGTATTTTGCCCGGCGCAAACCGCAGCAACGCCAACGAATACGTCACGACGCCGATAGCGACCGGGATGGGCAACGCCCGCAACGCACTGGTCGTGCTCAACGGCGACGCCGCGATTGCAATCGACGGGAGCACCGGCACGCTCTCGGAAATCGGGCTGGCACTCGATTACGGCCGACCGGTCGCAGGACTGGACACCCACGACATCGAGGGTGTCGAGCACGTCGAGTCACCGACTGCCGCCGTCGAGTACGTCGAGTCGGCCATCTCGCTATGACCAGCCCACAGTTTCTTACGCCGGCGCTAACTGCGCACTAACACCCCGCGAGTAATGAGTACACACCTGCCAGTCGTCGCAGCAGTCGTCTACACGCTCCTCGGTGCGATTCCCGCTGCTGTTGCCGTTCGCTCGTCTCGCAACCGGGAGACAGCGGGTGCTGTGCCGTTGCTCGTCACCGGTGTTGGTGCCACGACGGCGAGCGTCGTTCAGGCTGGCCGGTTTCTCGAACGGGTCCTGGCGATTCCGACGCCAGTCTCGCTGGCACTGCATATCGCCTTGCTCGCCAGCGTCAATATCGCTGTCCTCGGGACGATGTACGTCGCTATCGAGTACACCAATCGGGGCCAACTGACCCGCTCGTGGCTCGTCGGTGCGCTCGCGTCCACGGCTATTGCGCTCCCGGTTGGCCGGATTCTGGCCGGGGCGGCGGAGAGTCCCGCGTTCGAACCGCTTGCCGACGCTGACTTTCTCTATCGAGTTGTCCTCGCAGCAGTTGGACTGGGGCTGTTCGCCCGGCAGTATCTGGCCTCTCGTGGTGTCTATCGAAAACAGGCCGGGACACTCACCGTCGGACTCGCGATTGGTGCCGGACTCGGCCTGCTCGAACGATTCTACCCGCTTCCGTTCGTTGAGTTCACGCTGCTCGGGATGAGCGGTGGCTGTGTGGTACTTGCCGTGGCACTCTTTCGGTACGACCTCTTCGAGACAGCGCCAGTGGCCCGAGAG